>NZ_JBFBBE010000090.1:0-37708 GCF_040682555.1 Streptomyces sp. NPDC051172 | reverse complement strand
GAGATCGTCGTACGACGGACGACGCTTCGACAGGCCCACGAACAGACCAACGATCCGATCAGCGGCAGGTCACACGACCTGCTGAGCAGTCACTCTCACGTGGTGATTTTTGCGAGCTTCTTGTAGCAGGTCAGGGCTGCGGCGAGGCCGAGGAAGGCGAGGAAATGGCTGCCCTTACGTTCGTATCGGACCGTGAGCCGGCGGTAGCCGAACAGCCACGAGATCGACCGCTCGATCTTCCAGCGGTGGCGGCCGAGCCTCTCGCCGGACTCGATTCCCGGACGCGCGATCCGCGGGATCAGACCGCGGCCGCGGAGCCAGGCCAGGTGGTCAGCGGAGTAATACGCCTTGTCAGCACGGACCTTGACCGGTCGTTGTCGGCGCGGTCCGCGCCTGGAGCGGACGGCGGGTATCGCCAGGATCAGCGGTTTGAACACCTGGCTGTCGTGCAGGTTCGCCCCGGACACCGCAACAGCCAACGGGATGCCCTGAGCGTCGGACAGGACGTGCAGTTTGCTGCCCTTCTTGCCGCGATCAACCGGATTCGGCCCGGTCAGGGTTCCCCCCTTTTCGCCCGGACGGACGCCGCGTCGACGATCGCCGAGGTCCAGTCGACCTCGCCCCTGGCACCGAGTTCGTCCAACACCGCCCGGTGCAGCCGGCGCTGGCTTTATCGGCGCTCTTGGCCCCACCGGAACCGGTCCGAATTGGACCCACGCAGGTGTTCGGTTCCGGCTTGAATCGGCCCCAAGGGAAGCCGTTCACCCTGTTCAGCGACGGGGCCAGTTCTAACCGGAAGCTGCTGCATCCGGTTTGTCCTGGAGCCGTGTCAGGCCGGAAAAGTGGGGCCAGCTGCGCCGATAACGCCACGGCGCCACAGGCCCGCCTCTGTCCACGCCGTGAATCGGCGATGCGCTGTCGCGGGAGACATGCCGAACGTCGGCGGCAGATGCCGCCAGGCGCAACCGCTGGTCAGCACGTACACCACGGCAGTGAACACGGCCCGCTCATCACACGGAGCGGTCCCGCCGCCCTGAGGACGAGCAGCGAACGACGGCAGTAACGGGGCGACCAGCTCCCACAGTTCATCAGGAACCAGCCGCTGTGACAGATCAGCACCCACAACCGGCATCATCCCGCACGGACATCACGCCACGTGAGACAGCCTCTCAGGCGACAGCCGATCGGCGCTGCGTCACGGGCATCTGGTAGACCCTGGCTATGACGTTCTTGGCGGTGGTGGAGGGTGATGTGTGAACCTTCCCCTTGATCGTGGACACCTGGAGACTGGGACCTGAGGTTCCAGACGACTCCTCGGGCAAGACGGTCACAGCGGTCGCCCGCGAACTCGGCATCAGCTCCGAGTCCCTGCGCGGCTGGTACCGCAAGGCGAAGCCGGACCGGGGCGAGGGCACTCCCGGCGAATTGAGCAGTGCCGAGCGCGAGCCGAAATTCGTCGAGGACCAGGCGGTGGGGTTTTACCCACACACGGGCCGTCGTCCAGTCGGTGATTCGTCGGTGGGCCGTCGCACCCGATGGCCCGAACGATGCGGACGGCAACTGCTGCCCACTTGCAGCCCGAGGCCGCCACGAAGACGATTACGGACAGCACTTCGCGGTCGCCGTGCCGACGTCGGCCACCCCCTGAGGCCGCGATGGCGCCTCCGGCACCACCCGCTGGAACATCTCCCACAACTCGTCCGGCACCAGCCGCTCAACCCAGCCAAATGAAATGACGTCGAAATTACCGACCGGGACTACGACTTCGACACCTTCCGCCACCGGCCGCGAAGACGCTGGCCGCAGGGACATCCGAACGGGGACTTGGGGCATCACGAGGTCGCAGGAACAATCGAGCCCCGTAGGGCCCTTTGATCCCCGGCTGCAAAGCGGGCGAGGTCGATGACAACTCCATGCAGACGCCCGTGTTCCTGTGACGGTCCATAGTTCGGGTGGAGGGCCTTGACCGCGACTCGGTCCGCGAAAGGATGTTGTTCCCACCGCTTCTGGTCGCTGGTCGCCGCGTCGAAGGCCGCTCCTGGCGCCCGGCTACTGGTGTCCTCGCTCAGGGGCTTCCGGATGCTCTGGCGCGCCGTCCCACGACGCGTTCGCAGTCTCCCCATCTGCTCTGCCTCCTGACTGATCGTTCCTGTGACCGCTTGTTCCTCAGAACCACAGTGGAGTGGACCGCATGCATCAGCGTACTGCCGTCGTATTTCCCGGCCAGGGTGGCTACCTTCCCGGCGCCCTGGCGGCCATGGCTCACCTGGACGAGGTGGCTGAGGTGCTGGACCAGGTGGACAAGGTGGCTGCCGAGGCCGGCACCGCCTCGGTGAGCACTCTGCTCACCAACCACGGCGCACCCATGGTGAACTCCCTGATGCTTGATGATCCGGAGCGGCTCCACCTGGCCATCTACGCCGGTTCGATCGCCTCCTGGCGGCTGCTCTCGGGACCCCTGGGACTGGTGCCGGACGTCCTGTTCGGCCACAGTGTGGGCGAGTTAGCCGCTCTGACCGCCGGCGGAGCGATCAGCGTGGAGGACGGCGCGCGGCTGCTGGCAGCACGGGATGCGGCCTTCCGCGCCGCCCCGCCGCCGCTGGGCGGGATGCTCGCGATCCCGCTGGGTTCGGCGCGGCTGATCCAGTTGGTTCAGGGCTGCGGGCTGACCAGCACCCACATCGCCGCCGACAACGCACCGCGCCAGTCGGTGGTCTCCGGGCCCGACGAGGAACTCGACGTGCTGGTCGCGGCATTGGACGCGCTGGAGATCGAACACTTCCAACTGCGTTCCGCCTACCCCTTCCACAGTCCCCTGCTGGCCACGGTCGCCACACGCTTCCGGCCCGCCGTGCAGGAACTGGAGGTCACCGTCCCGATGCTTCCGGTGTACTCGCCCACCCGGGGCAGCTACTACCGCGACGCCGGATCCATCAAGGCCGCGCTGGTCGACCACCTGCTGCTGCCCGTTCACTTCCGCCAGGCCGTCACCACCTTGTACGGGGAGGGCATCAGCCGCTTCGTCGACACCGGGCCGAAGGCGATCCTGGCCGATCTCGTCGAGCAGAACCTGCCAGGGGCCGAGACGGTCGCCCCGCTTCGCACCCGCTGTGAACTGGGCGCCATGCGGGCGATCCTCGACGGGACGGATGCGGCCTTCGTCCCGGCCGACTCCGTAAGCCCAGCCGCCGTGCCCGCGGCCGTCGCTGCGGAGCCTGTGGCGCCCGCCGCCGCAGTGAGTGTCGGCAGCGTGGTCGCCATGCCGGAACTGCCAGTCCTGATCACGGAGTTGCAGGAGCTGTACGCCACGGATCTGGAGTACCCCATCGATGTGATGACCGCCGACGCAGACCTGGAGGCCGATCTCGCGGTGGACTCCGTCAAACAGATCGAGCTGTTCACTCGAGCTCTGAAGCGCTACGGACTGTCCCAGCCCGCGGGTCGCCTGCGGGTCACCAGCTACACCACCCTGCGGCGCATCGCCGCGCTTCTACTCGACCTCGCCGCCGAGACCGGTACAGCGCGATGAACCGGGCCGACTTCGCCGGCAAGACGGTCCTGGTCACCGGGGGCGCCCGAGGCGTCGGTCGTTTCATCACCCAGGAGTTCGCGGCCCGGGGCGCGCACGTGGTCATCAACTACTTCCACAGCGAGAAGGCCGCGCACGAGCTGGTGAATGATCTGACAGCGCGCGGCCAGTCCGTTCAAGCCATCAAGGCATCCGTGGCCAAAGCCGACCAAGTGCAGATGATGATGGCTCAGGTCCGCGCGGAGCACGCCGGCCTGGACGTGCTGGTGAACAACTCGGCACGCGGTGTCTTCCTTCCGCTCGGGGAGTTAGAGGAGCAGGACTGGCAGCGCACCCTGGACCTGAACCTGCACGCGGTGCGGCACTGCTCCCTGGCTGCCCTGCCGCTGCTGGCCGAGCGCGCAGGGAGCAGTGTCGTCAATGTCTCCAGCCACGGCGCGCAGCATGTGGTGCCCAACTACGGCCTGGTCGGTGCGACCAAGGCGGCGATGGAGAGCCTGAGCCGCTACCTGGCGGTGGAGTTCGCACCACGCGGTGTTCGCGTCAATGTGGCCGCCTGCCAGGTGATGGACAACCGGGTGGGGGACATGTTCCCCGACGCGCAGCAGATGAAGGAAGCCACCCGCAAGGCGACCCCCTGGGGCAGACTGCCCACCGAGAAGGACCTGGCGCGGCTGGTGGTCATGCTGGCCGGCGCAGACGCGGGCTTCGTGACCGGCCAGACGGTACTGGCCGACGGTGGCCTGTCCTGCGGCGCCGCCCTGCACGGGTCTGCTCCGGCCCCACCAGCTCGGGCGCCGGAACCGGCGTCCGAGCCCGAACCGGCGCCCGAGCCGGCGCCCGTCCCACTCAAGATTCAGGCGACGGCCGCCGCCCCGTACGTGCCACCTGCGATCCTGCCCTCGCCGGCGCAGGCCCCGCCGGACCCGATCGCGGTGGTCGGCACCGGCTTGCTGCTGCCGGGAGCCGACTCCCCCGAGCAGCTGTGGCAGGTGCTGTCGTCCGGGCAGCCGGTCTTCTCCGACCAGAACAGCCGCTACCCGATGGAGCACTTCCTGTCCCTCGACCCGGCGACCCCTGACCGCACCTACACCCCGATGGCAGGCGTCATCTCCCACCCGACCCTGCATCCGCGTGCCAGCGAGGTGCCGGGAGCAGGCCAGGTCGAACAGTGGATCCGGCACACCGCCCTGCAGGCCCTGGGCGATCGCACGGTGACGGCCGACCACAGGGTCGGCCTGTACTTCGCCGGCTGGCCCGACGGTACCCAAGGAATGGAGGAGAGCGTGCTGCGGGCAGAGCTGCTGGGCAGCGCTGCGGCCGAAATCGATCCCTCGGTGGTCAGTAGCCTGTTGGAGGGTGCGCTGCCGAACGCGACCAACGAACCTCGTGCCTTCCTTCCGGAGCAACTGGTGCGCAACGCCCTGACCGGGCTGGTCCCGGACACGGCCGACTGCCTGACCGTCGACGCCGCCTGTGCGTCCGGCTTGTTCGCCCTGGACCTCGCGGCCAGGGCCCTGCGCGCCGGTGATACCGACCTCGCTCTGGCCACCGGCCTGTCCCTGTGCACTGTCAGGTACCTGATCCTCTTCTCCGGGGTCACCGGTCTGAGCCGCAGCGGGGACGTGCGCGTGTTCGACGAGAAGGCCGACGGCACCCTGTTCTCCGACTCGGTGGCCACTGTCGCGCTGAAGCGGCTGTCGGACGCCGAACGGGACGGGGATCGGGTGCTGGCCGTCCTGGACGGCTTCGGCGCCTCGTCGGACGGTCGCGGCAAGGGGATCTCCGCGCCCAGCGCCACCGGTCAGCGGATCGCGCTGGAGCGCGCCTACGCGGACGGTGGCCAGGCCGGGGTCGGTTGGGTGATCGGTCACGGCACCGGAACCGCGGCCGGGGATCGGACCGAACTGGGAGCGTTGGCCCAGCAGTTCGCCGAGCATCCGATCGTGTGCACCAGCAACAAGTCGATCGTGGGCCATGGGGGCTGGTCCAGTGGACTGGTCTCGCTGATCCATGCCGTACTCGGCCTGGAGCACGGCACCGCCCCGGCTCAGGCCCGCTTCGACTCCCCGCTCCTGGACGGTATGCCTGCCGCGATCACGGTGCCCACCCGCCCGGTGCCGCTGCCCGCAGCGGGCGCGCCGGGGGGCGAAGTGCGCCGGGTGGGTATCTCCGCCTTCGGGTTCGGCGGCATCAACGCCCACCAGGTGGTGGCCGACCGCGCCGGCGACCGGCACGCCCCGCGTCCTGCCAAGGCACCGGGACCCCTGGTCCTGGTGGGGTGGAGCGCACTGCTGCCGGGCAGCGGCAACTCGGCCGCTGCGCTCGCCGCTCTGCGCGTCGGCGACCATGCACGCAGCTTCGGGGATGCCTACCCGACCCCGCCGTTCTCCGCGGTCCGGCTGCCGCCCCGCTCGGTCAGGGCGGTGGACCGCACCCAGTTGATGGCCCTTCAGCTGATGGAACGCCTCGCCGCCGACCACGGCCCGCTGTGGACCGCCGTGGCCGACCGCACCTGCGTCATCGCCGCCCACAGCGGACCGACCCGGCTGTCGCGCGATCTCTCGGTCCGGTGCTTCGCCTCCACTCTGGACGCGGCGTTCGACGCCGAACCAGAGGTTGCCCGGTGGTGGCGCGACTACCACAGCTCGGTGACGGACCGGGTGGCAAAAGTCAGCGAGGACTCGCTGCCCGGCCTGCTGCCCAGCGTGATCGCGGGCCGGGTCGCCAATCAGCACGACCTGCACGGGCCCAGCTTCGCCGTCGACACCGGGCGCACCTCGGGACGCCGCGCCGTGGCGGTCGCCGAACGGTATCTGCGCGAGGGGGAGAGCCATCTGGCACTGGTCGTGGCCACACACGGAAGCACCCAGACCGGCTGCGGCCAGTTGTTCGGCGTCGACGACGCATCCATGGCCGAAGGCGGCTTCCTGCTTGCCCTCAGCACGGCCGAGAGCGCCGCCGCGCACGGCTGGCCGGTACTGGCCGCGCTGGCCAACTGGCCGCCCGCGCCGGACGCCGGACGCTGCTTCGGCGGTGCCGACGACATCGCCTCGCTGCTGCGGCAGCTGCTGCCTGGGGCGGAGCCGGATGCCGCGGCGCAGGTCCGCCCGCAGCTGCACCGCTTCGAACTGACCGCTGATCCGGCTCGCCACGTACAGCACCGGGCCGATCCGGTTCCGGCGCTTCCGCCAGGCTGCCTGGTCATCACGGACAACATGGCTGTGGCCGACGCACTGCGCGAGGCAGTGCACGACGCGGGTGCCACCCTGGCGGTCACCGATCCGCGCGCCCCGCGGGAGTTGCGGCTTGCGCTACCGCTCACCGTGGAGGCGGTGGCCGACCTGATACGACGCAGCGGCAGCCCCGCGCATCTGCGGGTCTTCGCCGCGCCGGGCGCCACCGGCTGGCCCGGCCGGTCCGCACCCTCGTTCATCGGCGCCCAGGAGGCCACGTTCCTGGCCCTCAGGCAGTTGCGCGAGCCGCTGTCGCGCGGCGGCTCAGCCGTGGTCTGCCTGCTGGACCCGCAGACCGGAGGGGCCGCCCATCCGCATGGCGCACTGTTCACCGGAATGGTGAAAAGTGCGCTGTGGGATCTGCCGGGGGCCTGGCTGCATGTGCTGACCACTGACGCGCGGCCGGTTCAGGCGCTGGCCCAGATCGCCGACGCCTCCCGCCTGCGGCCGGAGATCCCGGTCAGTTTCCTGCGGCACGGCCTGCGGCACACCGAGACGCTGTCCCCCATTGACTTCACCGCCACCGTCGGCCCCGAGCACGACCTGCTCGATCAGGACAGTGTCGTCGTCGCCTTCGGCGGGGCCCGCGGAATCACCGCCAGCATCCTGGAGCGGCTGGCCGAAACCTACCGCTGTCACCTGTGGCTCATCGGTTCGAGCGACGTCGACAGCGTGGCGCCCCAGATGCGCAGCGAACCCGACGTGGCGTTCCGGGCCCGCAGGCGGGCGTTCATCGCCGACGCACTGGCCTCCGGACAGGGCCTGACACCAGGTGAGGCGGTGCGCCGATTCGACACGCTGGCCTCCGCCAGGGAGGCCGCCCGCACGGTCGACCGACTGGCCGCACTGTGCGGTCCGGGACGGGTGCGCTACCTGCGGGCCGACATCACCGACGCCGATCAGGTACGTGGGGCGCAGCAGCGGATCACCGCGGAGCACCCGCAGATCGATCTGCTGATCAACGCGGCCGGGCTGCACCAGGCCGGCGATCTCGCCACCAAGTCCCTGGAGGTCTTCCGACGCATCCGGGACGTCAAACTCCTCGGCTACCACAGTCTGCGCGAGGCCTTCGACGGCGTGCCGGTGCGCCAGTGGTGCAACTTCGGCTCCATCACCGGAGTCGTGGGGCTTCCCGGGGAGGTCGACTACGCCGCGGCCAATGACCTGTTGGGCGCGGCCGCCCGGGCGGGCCGCCACGACGCGGAGCGCACCGAGTTCACCGTCGCCTGGACCCTGTGGGCGGAGAGCGGCATGGCCACCCGCGACCTGGTCGGCGATGCTGTCAAGCGCCGTGGCCACCTCTCCTCGGTCACGGACGAGGAAGGCGCGCAGCATTTCCTGGACCTGCTGCGGCTTCCCCAGCGTTGGCTGCCGGGCGTGGTCCAGCTGGGGCAGGCGGAACGGCGGTTCATGGCCCCGATGATGCCGGCCCTGGCCGCCGTCGCCGCCTCGCCTGCCGGCCGTGAACCGGGGGGCGCCTACCTGGTCGCTCCCCGACTGCGCGGTCTGGGAGTGGCGGAGTGGGACCTGGACTTCAGTGCGCACCAGGCGGCACTGGTGTCCGAGCATCCGGTGGGAGGGCTGCCCACCCTGCCCGGCACACTGGTGCTGGCGCTGATCGCTGAGGCCGCGGCGGGCCTGGTGCCCGGAGCGCGCGCCGACGTCATCCGCGATGTGCGCTACCACCGGTTCGTCCGGGTGCGCCCCGACGGTCCGGTACGACACACCGTACGAGCCGAGCTGACCGCTCCCGGCACCGCGCGGGTCACCGTCACCTCCACCACCTCGACCGCCGACGGCCGGGTGCTCAAGAGCGGCGCCCTGCACACCGAGGCCTTCGTCGAGCTGGACGCGCATCCCGCACCGAAGCCCCTGGCGGCGACCACCGAGACAGTGGCCGCATGCGACCCGTACTACGAGCCTGGAAGCCCCATCCCGCTGCGCGGCTCTTTCGTCAACACCGAGGAGCACCGGACCGGCCCCCTGGGCGGTCGCAGCCTGTGGCTGCCCCGCACCAGCGTCGACGCGGAGTTCTACGGCCGGATGCACCTGCCGGCGCTACTTATCGATGCGCTCGCCCGCACCCACATGCTCAGGCCCGCCGGAGCCAAAGACGTTGCCATCAGTGCCCCCGTCGCGCTCGAACGCCTGGAGGTGTACCGGCACGGCAACGACCTCACCTTCGCCCTGCAGCACCCCGACGGGATCCAACTGATCGAGGACCGTTCGACCGGTCGCTACCACGCCGTGTCCCGGAGTGGCGAGCCGCTGCTGTCCTTCGAGGGCATGAGCATCTACAGCGTCGGCTCGGTGGACATCCTCCGCGACCGCCCGGGTGTCGGCCACAGAGGCAGCCAGGATCAAGCTCGGTGATCTGCGTCATGGAGTGGCTGTCCACCGCCGTGCATCACGCAGAACTCCGGGAGAAATCATGCTGGTTCAGCGGGGCGCATCCCCTGCGGCACTACAGGAAAACGTAGACGGTCCTCGGGGACGACGGTGCACCAGCCGGACCGGCCGAGATCCACCAACCGCGCTTCCCGCCAGTCCAGCCCGTGCTGGTCAAGGAAGCCGAAGTGGTCCTTGAGGTCGTGGGCGTGCGCCGTGATGGTGTTCGACTGTTCCGGGCCTGCCGTTCGTCGACGATTCCCACATCCCCCTCGACGATGGGCCCGAGGCCATCGAGGCCGTCGGCCGCAACGTCGCCGAGAACATGTGGGGCCGCTTCGACAGGGTCCGCCTCGGTGGCAACCCGGCTGGCTCGCCCTCACCACCGACCCACTGCGCACCGATCTGGGCTGGTCGGTACGCGTCCACCCCGAGTACGGCCGCACCGTGCTACTGATGCTCGACGAGCTGGTCCCACACGCCGGCCTCGTTCCATGCGGCCAGCAGCCGCTGCAGGCCGTACGGAGTGGCATGACCGGCATGCTCGGCGAGCTGCCAACTGTTCTTCCGGCCCACCGGGCCCGGCAGACCGCGCACATAGTCCTGCATCCGACGCCGCGGCTCGATGCGGCCGAACCGCAGGCCCACCCGCATCAGCAACGACTCCAACTCGGTGGCCCACAGCCCTGCTTCGCTATCCGGCTCCATGGCAGGCTCAACGCACCTCGATCGGGTGAGTCACGAACCACCACCGCCCTGATGAAGCGTCAGCTCACTAGACTCGAAACAGGCATGCTGCCGAGTAGCCGAGGGGAATCGCACCCAATGCCAGGAACTTACGCGGCACGGGGCTCGGCGGCGGGGCAGGGTGGATCTTGGTGTTCAGCCTGGGGTGGGGCCTGCGTGTTGGCCGCTTCCGGTGTGGTGATGGTGAGGTCGTAGGTGACGTTTTGCGAGGCGGGGGCGCTGGATGCCTGCCGGGAGGGGAAGTGGAACAGCGGCCTCTTGGCCATGCGCGGGCAGGTCCGGCAGGTGACGTGTTTGGCGATCAGGCACCGGGACAGGTCCTGGTAGAGCTGTTCGCAGTGCACCTCGGTGTCCTGGGGCGTGGTCGTGATCGAGTACCGGACGGCGTCGCGGGCCGCGGTGAACGAGATCCTCGAGGGCTCGGGGCTCTCCCCGCGCAGGGCGGCCTGGCAGATGATCAGGCGGATCGCCTGGTAGACGATCAAGTAGGCCCACAGCTCCTGACGGGCGACCTCGGGGTCCGTGGCCCGCAGGGCGCGGTGCGAGCCCCGCAGGAACGTCTTGATCTCCCGGAACCCCGTTTCCGCCGCCCACCTTCGGGCGTAGGTAGCGGCCAGTTCACGTGCGGGCGCGAGCTGAGGGTCGAGCAGCGTGGTGATCAGCCGGTAGTGGCCCGTCCGTACGGTGCCGTCGCCGGTACGCACGGTGATCACCGCCTCGACCACGCGGACGACGGGACCGCGGGGCGCGAGAGGAGCAGGCGGCGCTTGGCCGGCCTTGCGGCGGCGGCCTCGCTTGTTGGCCTGGCGGTGGGAGTCGGCGGGGTCGGTCAGCCGTGTCAGGTAGGAGCCATCGGGCAGCACCTGCTGGACGGGCAGGTGCCGGTCGGCCGCGACCCTCCACAGCAGGTCGGCGCCGGTGGCCCGCGCCGCACACCACAAGCGGTAGCTGGGGTATCCCCGGTCGGCGAGCAGCAGCATTCCGGCTTTCAGAGCCGGCAGCAGGCGCTCGGCCAGGGCCCGTTCGCTGCTCCGATAGATGCCGAACACCGCGTCGATGATCCGGCGGCTGCCGCAGGTCATGAGCACGACCGCGCGTGACTGCGGATACCCGGCATCGCCCTTCTTGCAGCTCGGACGGCCGAAGGCTTCCGCGTTCGCGTCTGAGTCGGCGAGATCCAGGCTGGTGCCGTCCCACGCGACCAGCAGCAGCCCGAACGCATGCGACTCCGCTGTGCTGACCGATGGCCATGACCCGGACAGGCGCCTGAACAGCAGCTCGAACGGGGCAGCCCCCAGCCGACGGCGCATCTTGGTCAGCGCCGTCGACGACGGCGGGCGCCACCCCACGGCCTCGAGCCGGTTGCGGTACCCGGCCACCAGCGTGGCGATCACGCTGCCGTAGCTGAGGTCGCTGAACAGGCATAACCCGAACACGAAGTAGACGCCCAACCGCGAGGGCAGTACCCGGAACCGGCGCTGCGAGCGGCCGGTGGCCTCCAGCACCTCATCGATGAGGTCCGGCGGGACCTGCTGGGCCAGCACTCCACCACCGACACCGGTCAACAACCGTCCCACGCTGGAAGACCAGCCCGTGCCCATGGCACCATGACCCGACAAGGAAGCTCCTCGCCCACCTGGTTGATCTCGACAATCACCAGTCGTAGACGAGGAGCTTCCTTGCGTCCGGCAGAGCACACGACTGGCACCCAAACCGTGACCAACACGGACAGTGACCTTCTTAAGTTCCTGGCATTGGGAATCGCACCCCTCGGCTCTCACAGAACCGTGCGTAACAGTCTCCCGTTACACGGCTCTTGTCGCTCTGATCATCAGACCGCCACAGCGCTTGCGGTTGGGGTAAGACGCCAGTGCGCGAACATGCGGGGGTATCGCCGGGCGATCTCCTGCATCTTCGCGAGGGCCTTCCGCTTGGCCGCGAGCCGCTTGTACTTCCGGCGGATCCAGCGCACCAGGTAGGCATTGATACGCATCACGAAGGGGACCAGCTCCCACGGCATGAAGCGACCGTAGTAGTTGATCCAACCCGCCACGACAGGGTTGATCCTGCGGGCAAGCTCGTGGAAGGACAGATCCGAGCGGGTATGCAGGTGCCAGGAACGCACCTCCCGCCCCATCTTCTTCAGGGCTTCCCTGCTGACGGCCGGGGCGAACGACAGGAACTGCCTGCCGTGCCGTGTCCGGCTTCGTCGGGCGCGGAACGTGTATCCAAGGAACGTGAACGCCGTGTGCTCATAAGAGCCTCGACGCGACCCGTCCTTGCAGTAGACGATCCGGGTCTTGGCCGGGTGCAGGTGCAGTCCGACCTCGACCATCCTGTCTGTGAGCGCAGCCAGCACACGGCGGGCCTGCCACTCGGAGACGCAGTGCACCACAGCGTCGTCCGCATAGCGTTCGAACCGGATAGACGGGAACTCCCGAGCCATCCAGACGTCGAACGCGTAGTGCAGAAACAGGTTCGCCAGGACAGGAGATACCGGAGCCCCTTGCGGGGTCCCGCACTCCCGTTCCTGCAGGGAGCCGTCGGGCATGGCGAGCGGCGCAGCGAGCCACCGCCGTACATACAAGTTCACCCAGACGGCGTCGGTGTGCGCTTCCACTGCCTTGACCAGCAGGTCCCAGGGCACGCTGTCGAAGAACTTGGCAATGTCGAATTCCACCACCCAGTCCCGCTTCCAACAACGCTCCCGGCACTTTTCCACTGCGTCCAAAGCAGACCGTCCGGGCCGGTACCCGAAGCTGTCCGGGTGGAAAATGGGCTCCACCCTTCGCATCAGATGCCGGGCCACCACAGTCTGAGCCACACGGTCAGAGACGGTGGGAATGCCAAGCATTCTCTCGCCGTGACTGTGCGGCTTGGGAATAGCCACCGCGCGCACCGGAGGCGGGAAGTAAGATCCCGATGACATTCGATTCCAGACCTTGTAGAGGTTGTCCTTAAGGTCCTTCTCGAAGTCATCGATGCTCTGTCCGTCCACGCCCGGTGCACCCTTATTAGCTCTGACTTCCTCCCACGCCTCCTTGACTTCCCACTTCGAAATGTCAAACGGCTTGATCTGAGACTTCAACTGGTCCACCGAACTCCTCCCGGACGTCGTCCGGTTGATGCGATCAACTCAGTCACGAACGACCCGGCCCCTTCGCTCCACCCCCGTTACAGGGGCTTCATCACTACTACGAGCCGGTCCGCCAGCAGGCCCCACGTTGGTACTCAACCCCTCGCAGTGTCCGCTGCTTGAGGCGCTCCCTCTCGCCGCCGCTACGCGGCAGGCAGTATCGGGGCCTGCCTTCTCCTGTTCCACGCGAAAGCCGCAGACCGGACTCACGTCGCCTACATGCCGGACACCACCTGGCCAATAGACGGGCACCCGCCAGGCTCATCCCGGAGTTCTGGTCACACACCGGTTCCGATGTCAGCTGTTTTGGTTTCGACACGTCAGCAGCGATTCACTTGCGTTCGTCTTCCCGGTCCCCACCTGACGCCTCACGGACGCCTTTTCCTCATCGCTCACCACGACGGTCTTCAGCCAACGCAGCATGAGGCGGTTTGGAGCCTCCCCCCGCAGGGCGGCTCCGAAGGGCCAAACCTTCACCTTCCGCACAGCACCAATTCCGGAAGCTGTCCTACAACCAACTCCCTTTCATGTTCAGGACACAAGACCAGGACAAATGGAGAAGCACAACTGGAGTATTAGTACTGCAACGGTCTTTGCCGTGATGCCAGCGGCATCGGCGGGTGGTGGATGAAGTCGCGCCGCTGATCGACGCGATGCTCAGGTCCGAGCTCCTGCTCAAGGCATCGGCAGGGAGGCGGCTGACGGTGGTCCTGGATCCGCATCGCTTGCTGGGGCAGTTGGCCTGTTTGCCGCCTGGGCGATCGATGACGCATGCTGGCCGAGTGTCCCGACGGCGAGGACGAACCGACTCGGTTCTGGCTGTCCGACCTGTCCGACGACGCCTCGATCGTCGATCTGGTCCGCTTGGCGAAGATCCGGTGGAAGCACGACCCACGGACCTGGCGACCACCCGGAAAGTCATCGCCGAACTCGCCCGCCAGTTCGTCCTGGGCATCCAGTGCCAGGCGCCACTTCTCCCGGTGCCCGACGTCCTCGGGGATGCCGGTTCGGGCAGGACGCCGTCCCACCGGCCGTGCACGGCCACCACGGCTGCCTGGGCCAGCCGACGCGAGCGCACCCCGGCAGGCCGGACCCGCACCGCGAGGAAGCGGGAGGTCATCGGGCCCCGTTGCCGGACCAGGCGGCGACAGCGGGAGCCGCCTCATGCGTCTGGACGGTGGCCTGGGTCGCCGAAGGAGCGTCCGGCCAGGGCGCAGTACTGGGGAGCAACCCCGACCGACACTGGCGTCGTCGGCGCCAGGTTGACCAGTGCAGAATGTGGTCGACCGGGGTGGGGCGGCGGTCGGTGAGGCGGGTGATCAGGCGTCGCCCGTGAGTACGGTCACCAGCCTGACACCTCTGCCTCACGCGGATGAGCTGGGAGGATCCGTTTCTGCTTCAGCCCGGACGAGGCCGCTACCAGAAACGGACTTATCGTCCACTGAGGCCGGTCTCCTGGCCGCTCAGTCTCCAGACGTCGTCTGCTTCGCCGGCGGTCCGCCGAGGTAGTTTCCCTCGGAGTCGTAGGGCCAGGCGTTGGCCTTGCAGCCGTGGAGTCCGTATATCTGCTGCATCATCGCCGGCGCGGGCTTTCCCGGACCGGGGCATCTTTCATGACGGTGGCCGATACGATGTCCGACCTCGTGGTTGATGATCAACGCCCGGTACTCTGAGACGGGGCCCGGGAATTGGGGTGAACCCTTGAGCCAGCGTTTGAGGTTGACAACCACCTTGTGACCGACGTCGCAGTTGACCTCACCGTGGGTGTCCAGACCGCCCTCGGCACAGATCCGGTCCGCGGTGTCGGGACTGGCTATGTCGATCACGAAGTCGTATGGCTTGTGCGAGACGAGTTGGAACGCGTTGGTTCCGTCGGCGGTCCAGCTTCGCTTGTCGGCGAGGACCTGCTCGATCTCCCGGGCCGCCCCATTGGCCGAGACGCCTGTTCCCTGCTCGACCATGACCGCGAAACGCCGGACCTTACGGCCGTGGCCGTATACTTTTCCCGATGCCTGTGCGGTGTCGAACTCCCCATTGCCGTGGCGCAGGACACCCGACATCTCCGCAGAACGGCTGCTGCCGCCCAGCCCGCAACCCGCCAGAAGAAGTGCTGTGGCAGCGGTCACGAGAGTGAGACCTGTCGGCTTGTGAACCTGCATCGTTTCCGCTCCAACCGTCAGCCCGTGTCGTCTGCTTGTGCAGAACGCCTTGCGATTGCCACAACGTCAGGGCCGTCCCGGACAGTTCACTCCACGAAGATGTGGGCTTGATCCAAGGCCGAGTAGTTAGGGCTTGCCGATCAAGAACTCGCTGTGTTGATCTCTGGCGCGGGGACGCCGAGGTGTGTGGCGAGGTCGATGAGGTCGTCCCATCCATGTCAGCCACGGCACCGTGGAGCTGCTGATGCAGCGCGCCGGCCTGCACGGCCTGCGAGGCAACCGGCGCCCCCGCGCCAAGTACGTGCCCCTATCCGTCACCGACCTGGTGGAGCGGAACGTCACCCGTCACGCCCGGGACCAGTTGTGGGTCCCCGACATCACCGAACACCCCACCTTCGAGGGCAAGGTGTACTGCGCGGTCGTCCTGGACACGTTCTCGCGACGCGTGGTGGGCTGGTCGATCGACGCCTCACCCACTGCGGCGCTGACCACAAACGCACTGGCCATGGCCATCAGCAACCGCACCCCCGCGGCCGGGTGGCACCATCATCCACTCCGATCACGGAATGCAGGGTGAATTCAACTGGTCGTCGCAACACCCTGATCTCGGAGGCGTGCGACGTGGCCACGGCGGACTGGAGTTTGAAGACCAGCGATGTTCCGGAGGGTCGGCATCGGCAGTGGCGGGCTGACCGCGCGTTGCGGCCGGCGATGCGTTCGCCGGGGCGGCCTGATCCGTCTCGGGTCGTGCAGCGCCAGTTCTGGCGACTGATCGCCACGGGGGTCGCGACGTTGGAGGCGTCGTTGGCAGTTGGCGTGTCGTGGCCGGTTGGTGCGAGGTGGTTTCGTCACGCTGGCGGCATGCCTCCGATCTCGTTGGCCGAGCCCACGGGCCGGTACCTCACGTTCGAGGAGCGTGAGGAAATCGCGATCCTCAGGGCGATGAGCAAGGGCGTGCGCGAGATCGCCCGCGCCCTGGGGCGTGACCCCGGGACGATCTCTCGCGAAATGCGCCGCAACGCCGCCGCGCGCGGCGGCAGGCAGGAGTACCGCGCGACGGTCGCGCAGTGGAAGGCTCAGCAGGCGGCCAAGCGCCCGAAGAGCGCGAAGCTCCTGGACAACGACCGGTTGCGCCACTACGTGCAGGAGCGGCTCTCCGGGAACGTTCACCGACCTGACGGGACGGTCGTCGCGGGACCGCAGACGCCTGCGTGGACAGGGCTGAACAAGCCACACCGGCAAGACAGGAGGTGGGCGATGGCATGGAGCCCGGAACAGATCTCGCACCGGTTGAGGGTCGACTTCCCCGAGGATGAGTCCATGCGGATCAGCCATGAGGCGATCTGCCAGTCGCTGTTCATCGAGAGCCGTGGGGCGCTCAAGCGGGAGCTGGTCGCTGCAGGACCGCGAAGCCGCTGACGTGTTCCGTGAGGGCACTCATCTGGGGGCAGGCCGCGGCGAGTTGGTCGCGCAGGACGCGCTGGTCTTTGGGCAGATGCCCGGGGTGGGCGAGGAGGAGGCCGGCTGCCCGGCGTGGGGACAGGTGCGCGTGGTCCGCTTCGACGCGGCCCTGGTTGATGTAGCGCACGAGCAGGTTGGGACTGCCGGTGTAGCCCAGTTCCCGGAACTCGGCCAGCAGGTGGGTGATCGGGACAGCGGGATCCTGGGCACGGCGCTGGCGCAGGTGTTCGCGGTAGGGGTCGACCAGTGTCGGCCGATACAGGGGTGCCCGAATCAGACGTTCGGGTTCGCTGTGGCGGGCGTAGCGTTTGACGGTGTTCAGGGCCAGGTTGAGGCGTCGGGCGCATTCGAGCAGGCCGACACCCTGGTCGAGGAGTTGGTGGATCTGCTGCCAGCGCTCGCGCGTGTTCGCGGCATGCTTGCCCTCGTGGATGGGCGGTCCGGCTTTGGCCCAGCAGGAGCTGTGGGACTTGACGTCCTGCCAGACGGTGTCGGCCAGGCCGAGCCACAGGGTACTGGAGGTTGAACCGAAGCTGGGGCCGTCAGCGTTACACCTGCGTCCGCTTGCGAACGGTGAACTCGGGAGGGGCATGTGATGGGCGGTAAGTATTTGACGGATGTCAGTGGCAGGGCGATGATCTGGACTTCTGTCGCGGCGGTGGTCGGCGCGGCGGCGGTCGGCGGCGGTGCAATGCTGAACGTCGGATCCGCGGAGCCGGCCGCGGTGGGTGCGGCGTTCTCCAAGACCTCCGAGTGGGAGACGGGCTATACAGGGCAGTACGTCGTCACCAACAACACCCAGGAGACGAAGTGGGACTGGTCCCTGGAGTTCGACGTGCCCCAAGGTGCCCAGATCACCGCCGTATGGGACGCCTCGTGGACCATGAACGGGCAGCACCTGAGCGTGAAGCCTCCACAGTGGGACACGGATGGCCTTGCGGCGGGCAAGTCGGCGACCGTCGGTTTCGTGGTGCATGGGACCACCGGTGATCCCATGAACTGCTCGATCGACGGGTCGCCGTGCGCGGGCGAAGGCGGAGGGCAGCCCGCGCCGACGGACAGCGCGCCGCCGCCCCAGCCCCCTCCGACGACCACGGCGCCCCCGACCACCCAGCCTCCGGAGCCGACCGGTCCCGCACCCACGGCCCCGCCGCCCCGGCACAGCATGGCCGACTTCTCCCCATACGTCGACACATCGCTCTATCCGGCCTTCGACCTGCTGTCCGCCGCCGACACCACCGGCGTCAAGACCTACCGCCTCGCCTTCATCACCGACGGCGGCAACTGCACGCCGAAGTGGGGCGGGACAACCGACCTGGCGAACAACGCGGTGGCCGGGCAGATCGGGGCGCTGCGCGGCAGAGGCGGCGACGTCCGAGTCTCCTTCGGCGGTGCGAACGGCATCGAACTGGGGCTCGCATGCCAGTCGACGGACGCGCTGGCGGAGGCGTACGGCAAGGTGGTGGACGAGTACAACCTGACCAAGGTCGACTTCGACATCGAGGGAGGCTCGCTGGGAGACGCTGCGGCGAACACGCGCCGCGCCCAAGCGATCGCCAAGCTCCAGCAGCAGCGGCCGAACCTGGACATCT
This sequence comes from Streptomyces sp. NPDC051172, assembly GCF_040682555.1. Classification (NCBI taxonomy): domain Bacteria; kingdom Bacillati; phylum Actinomycetota; class Actinomycetes; order Kitasatosporales; family Streptomycetaceae; genus Streptomyces; species Streptomyces sp. NPDC051172. The sequence continues at coordinate 19,460 of NZ_JBFBBE010000090.1, read as the reverse complement.
CCTTCACCCTTCCGGTCATGCCGGACGGTCTGACGCAGATCGGTGTCGACCTCCTGTCCGACGCGAAGAACAACGGAGTACACGTCGGAACTGTCAACATCATGGCGATGGACTACGGCACCTCCTTCAGCGGCGACATGGGCGACTACGCCGAACAGGCGGCCACCGCCACCCATGACCAGGTCAAGGAGGTACTGGGCCTGGACGACGACGCGGCTTGGAAGGCGCTCGTCATCACCCCGATGATCGGCGTCAATGACGTGACGACCGAGGTCTTCAAGGTGGAGGACGCCACCCATCTCGTGGAGTTCGCCAAGTCCAAGGGCCTGGGCGGCCTCTCCATGTGGTCCAGCACCCGCGACAAGCCGTGCCCCCAGGGGCCGAAGCCCGCGGCGGATCCGACATGCAGCTCCATCCAGCAGGAGGCGAACGCGTTCGCGAAGGCATTCGCGGCCTACGACAGCCAGTAAGCGGCGCCAGCACCGCCACAACACCGGCAGCGCCCCCACACATGGCCCTGCCACAGACGGCGCGACACATCCACCGCGCGCTCCGTGACCACCGGCTCCGTGTCGGATACCTGAGGCAGGCGCCCCTGGGGCCCGTACCCCGACCGGACCAGCACTCCGCTTCACTGATTCCTACTGACTTGTTCGAGTTGTTGTCGTGTCGGGGGCGAGGCTGAGTCCGGTGCCGGCAAGGCAGCCGTCGATGAGGTCGGGGCGGAGTTGAATGTGGCGGAGTCCGCGGCGGAGGGTGCGTTCGACGTGGTCGTCGTCGGTGAAGGCGGTGTTGGCCATGGGGCCGCGCCGCAACAGTGACCAGACACCCTCGACTGGGTTCAAGTCGGTGCGTATGAGGGCAGTTGGACGATGGTGAGCCAGTCGTGGTCGTGCGCGTAGTCGCGCATGCCGGCTGCCCGATGGGTGTTGAGATTGCCCCAGATCAAGACGATGGGAGCCTTGAGCTGAACGTGCGCGCGCACGACCAGGTCGCGGTACTCGCTCCAGGCGAAGGTGTCACGTCCCTTGCCCCGGTGCTTGCAGTGGCGGCGCGGTCGGTAGATCAGCCGGGAGGATTCGCCCGGCCGGTAGCAGCACATGGCGGCGATCGACCAGCGGCGCCAGGAGCGGCCCCCGTACCCGCACCACGGGTGTCTGCCGCGGCGGCCCCAGGTGCGGGCGCGCGGCGGGGTCATCGAGAATCCGGCCTGGTCCTCGAACACGATGTACGCGCCCAGCGCCGCCGCGGTCATTCCACCTGCGGCCACACGTCCTTCTTCCACAAACCCACGGCCTGCTCGTCGCGTTCCAGCGCGCGGCGGGCCGGAGACTGCCAGGACCAGCCGTTGCCGGTGCAGCGGCCGCCACACGCCCGCAGACGAGCAGTCGATGTCCAACCTCCAGGCGATCAGCGCTCTGAACGTGCCAGGGTCCACCGCTGGTCCTCCCAGCCGTGCTCGGCCGGCCCGAAGGCCAACTCCTTTTCCAGCTCGGCGAACTGGCCGTCGGACACCTTGGGAAGTTTCGCCGGCCCCGTGGAGGCGAGGGCGTCCATCCCGCCCTCCTGCCAGGCACGGCGCCAGCGCTCCACCGACCGCTCGCTCACCCGCAGATCCTTCGCGATCACCGCGGTCCTCTCACCGCACGCGAACCGCTCACCGGCCTGGTACCGGATCCGCTCACGAAACCGCCGCCGCTCGGCGGTCAGCCCGCCACCCTGCGCGTACCGCATACCACCGGCCTACCGCAGGGATCAGCATCCGACAACAGCCCGAAGAGATCAGTAATGTCGTCTGTCAAGCAGCGAGGGCCCGTGGCGGGGTGAGTTCGTAGCGCCGTCCGTCTCGTAGGAGTGCCCAGAGGACGTTGACTCGGCGGCGGGCAAGGGCGAGGACAGCCTGGGTGTGGCGTCTACCCTCGGCGCGTTTGCGGTCGTAGGATCGGCGCGATTCTTCGCAGTGCCGGATGCTGAACAACGCCGAGGTGTAGAAGACGCGTTGGAGGCGGCGGTTGAATCGCTGCGGGCGGCGCAAGTTGCCGCTGATCTTCCCGGAGTCGCGGGGCACCGGGGCGACGCCGCCGAAACCGGCGAGACGGTCGGCGGTGCCGAAGGCGCTCATGTCGCCACCGATCCACGTGATGGTCCACGAAGCGCTACGGACAAGGCTCCCGAGCTCGGCACTGGCCAGTCTGTGAAGCAGGAACCCGGCAGCCGGGCGACCGGCCAAGCCGCCTGCCAAAGGAATCCCAGTCCTTCAGGACTCCGTTGGGAAATCCGTTAACCGGGCTGTTCAGGCCGCCAGGTCGAGTGCGGTGAGGTGGGAGGTTCTGGTTGTGCCGAGTGGTGTGTCGGTGAGCCAGGCGTCGAGGCGGATGATGTTGAGTGCGGTGGCGGCGAGGACGTTGCCGAGGTGGGTCTTGGCCAGCCCGGTGTAGCGGGTGCGACGGATGCCGGTGCGGCGGACGGCCTGCGAGATGGTCCCCTCGACGCCAACCCGGACGTTGTAACGGGCCTTCCATTCCTCGGTTTCCTGCTCGGCGCGCCGCTGCCACAAGGCCTGCTGCTGCTCGCGGGGTCGCAGGGTGAGGGTGCGGCCCCACTTGTGGTTCTTCGCGGTGGTGCAGTCGGTGCGGCGTGGGCAGGGTGCGCAGTCGGCGGCCGCGAAGTGGACCTGGCTGATCGGGATCCCGGTGGGTCGGCGCTGGTCGGAGCAGCTGACGTTGGTTGTCCCCTGCGGGCAGGTGACCTGCTTGGTGTCCCAGTCCACATCGAAGGCGCTTTGGGGGATGTGCCCGGCTTCCGATCGGCCGTGGACGGTGTCCGCGCCGACCGGTCCGAGTAGTTCGATCCGGTGCCGGTCGCGGGCGGTGACGATGTGGGCGGCGGTGACGTAGCCGGCATCCACCACATGCTCGCCGGGAAGTAACTCACGTGCGGCCAGGCCCAGATGGACAGTCTCGGTCACCTCGGTGTCGGCGACGGTGGCATCCGTGGTGACCACGTGGGTGACCAGATGCGGAGCCTCGGGCTCGCAGGTCTCGGTCAGATGGGTCTTGAACCCGACCCAGCCCGAACCGCGCTTGACGCTGTAGCGGGCATCGGTGTCGTAGGGCGAGGACAGGCGGCGTCTGCCCGGCGGGAGGTCCTTTGCCTCCCGCCAACGCACCCCCTTCCCGTCCCGGTGGTACTGCTCCACCCAGGCCCGGCGCAGGACCTGGACCGCGGGGACCTCCCGCAGCCAGGCGGGTGCGCCGGGCTCGAACACGGCCTGCAGGAGGGTGAAGCCGTCCCGGCCGACCTGCTCAGCCCACTCGGCCCGCACGTTGTCGCCCTTCGGGAACCGGTAGGAATCGATTCGGGCGCCGTAGCGCTTGGCTCACTCGGCCGTGACCTGACCGGTCAGCCACTGCGGGGCGGCTGCGGCCAAGGCCTCCAAAGCGGCGCGCAGGGTCTCGCCGACGAACTCCATCCGGTTCAGCACCCGCACCGAGGCCACAACGTGCGTGGAATCGGTGCGCGCCCGGCCGCCCGCGCGCAGCAGTCCCAGCTCGGAGCATGTGGAAAGGACCAGGTCAAGGACCTTCTCCTCCAGGCCGTGCTCGACCAGCCGGGCCCGGAAGGCGCCCAGGACCGTGAAGTCGAACCCGCGATCGTCCAGCTCCAGACCGAGCAGGAACTTCCAGTCGATGCGGGCCCGAACCTGCTCGGCGGCCTGCCGGTCGCTGAGCCCCTCCGCGTACTGCAGCACCGACACCAGCGCGAGTGCTCCCGGTGAAATGGCCGGCCGCCCCCGTGCCGGAAACGCCTGGGCGAACGACTCGTCCTGGAACAACGGGCCGAGCGTCTCGCGGATCCGGACCGCCAGCGTGCCCTTCGGGAACGAGGCCCTCACCACCCGCGCGGTCAGCTCCGGCACCCCGACATCGCGCCGCGACTCCAGCGACACCCGACCCCCTTGATCGACGACAAGCCGATCCTGACAGCCGGGCCCATCCAGCAAGACCGGATTGCGGATTTCCCAACGGAGTCCTTCAGGACCGGGAGGATGCAAATCTCAACCATGCCGCTCGGGGGCCTCGTTGGTCGTCCATCCTGCCGCACTCGACCTGCCGCATGCGCTCGTGGAGTGAGTGCCCATGCTCTCGTCACCCGGGAGGGGGACCGGCGCTGCAAGCTCCGCCAGTCCCAACGCGCGATGGTGGCACTGGTGTACCAGCCACAACAGCTGGCCGCCCGGATCGGTGACCACCTGCACATTCACGCCGTGCCGGCGGTGCTTGGCCGAGTAGTCGGCCCGTCTGTCGCCGACCCGGTCGCACTCGGCGAGGGTGCCGTCCAGCAGAACGAAGTCTGCATCGGCCTCGTGCAGGACCTTCAGCAGACCCGGCGCAGGTTCGGCGAGCAGGCGGATGACCGCGCTGGTGTAGGCGTGGGCGGTGGACGCGCTGATCCCGAACCCGGCAGCGATTTTCGCCAGAGTGGTGTGTTCACACAGCTCACCCGCATTGCTGGGTCGGGCGCACGACCTGACCGCTGCCCGCACCCAAGGCGGGCCAGTGACTCGGTGTGGTGCATGACCTGGGAGGGAGTGGGCTGGCGCACATAGACGTACGCATCTCTGGAGCGGTGCGAGGGCCGTACCTTGTCCACGGACAGCAGCAGGGCTGGACCGAGCACGCCGGGCGACGATTCAGTGTTCATCATCGGCCTCCTCGTCGCCCGGCCGGCGAGGCCGCCGCGGGCGATCAGCCTGGCCAGCAGCACGAGAGCCTGGCCGCGGGCGGCTTCGGAAGGTTTTGCCAGCGGCAATCCGGACTCGGTACATCATCGAGGCCCAGGGCAAGTTGGCATGGAGGTGCTACTCCCATGGCACGCAAGTGGGTTCGCCTCTCTGAACCGTGACCGCGGCCAGGACGAGGCGAAACCCACTTGCGCTTACGTGATCAAATGGGCACGTTGTGTGAAGTCGCCAGCTGGCGCACAAGCCGAGGAAGCTCCCGCAACCCGGGCGCATCGAGCACTACGTCCCCACCCGGCGCTTCAGTTTCGGGACCCATGACGTCGGTGACGTCCGCCCGGATCGTTCCCGGCGATCCGTCCGGCAGGCCGACGACCAGCAACAACACGCCGTTCCACCGCTTGAATGACTTCGCCAACAGCAACTTCCCGAACAATGGATGCGTCTCCGCGACGACCCTCACCTCGCACGGCAAGACCGCACGAAGATGTCGCAGTCGATCGCCTTCACTTCCGGCACCAGCAAGACGCACATCGCCCCCTGTCGAACACCGCGCTGGCGGCCGTCCGGCACCGATCGAGCACAGCTTCGCCCCACCTCAAGAACTGGCGCGTCCTCGGCAAGGTACGCACCGACCCCGCCTGGGCGACCGCCCTGGTCTGGGCCTTGCTGGTCGTCACGAACCGCGAAGTCGCCCGATGACCGACGATCTTCACCAAAGTCACCTGCCAGCAACCAGCACGAGCATTCCGATGCCCACGCACACCAGCCCGTGACCAGCAACTTCAGCTTGCACACCTCTCACTGGAGATCCCTGAGCTAATCAGAGACGCTGCCTGCCCAGGAGAACACGTCCGTCCGCGGCCGGCAGTCCCTCTGAGTGAATACCGTTACCCAGGCCGGATCAGCCGCCGCAGACGCCGTCGTCCTTCCACACGGCCCAGGAGGTCGAGCCGCCCGGTACCGCGCCGCTGGCGTAGAAGATCGCGGTGTACTTGTGACCCTCAAAGGAGACCACGTCACCGGGGACGTACCCATGGGTGCCGCTCCACGCGGACGGGCAGCTGCCGCCCTCACCGCCGGAGTCGCTTCCGCCGGCGGCCGCGAGCGTGACCAAGAGGCTGCTGGACTCACCCGACACGTTCCCGGCCGCGTCAAGCGCCACGACGGTGAAGGTGTGGGGGGCGTTCCCAGACAGCCCGCCGACCACGGCACTGGTGTTCGTGCCCACGGAGATCTTGGAGCCGTCGACATGGACCTCGTAGCCGGTCACGCCGACGTTGTCGCCAAAGGCGTCCCAGGCCAGCGACACACTGGTCGGCGTCTGCCCAGTCAAGCGCAGTTTCGCGGGCGCCGACGGTGCCTTCGTGTCCCCGCTGCAGTTCCCGCTGCCGGTGGCTGGGCTGCTGGTCGTCATGCTGCCGGTGGCTGGGCCGCTTGTTGCTGGGCTGTTGGTGGTCGCGCTGGTGGGGTCGGGGCTGCAGGTGTTCCCGCTGCAGGGGTCTGGGCTGTTGGTGGGGTCGGGGCTGCTGGTCGTCGTGCTGCCGGTGGCTGGGCCGCTTGTTGCTGGGCTGTTGGTGGTCGCGCTGGTGGGGTCGGGGCTGCAGGTGTTCCCGCTGCAGGGGTCTGGGCTGTTGGTGGGGTCGGGGCTGCTGGTCGTCGTGCTGCCGGTGGCTGGGCCGCTTGTTACTGGGCTGTTGGTGGGGTCGGGGCTGTTGGTGGTCGTAGTGGTGGTCGCGCTGCAGGTGTCCCCGCCGTTGGTGTTGACGAGCTTCCAGGTGATGCCGGTGACGACGCCTTCGTCCAGGTTGGCCAGCTTCTGGAAGGCGGGCTTGCTCAGGTCGATGTGCTCGGCCGAACAAGTCGGGCACTTGTCCTTGACCGGCACGGTGATCGTTTTTCCGTTGTAGGTGACCTCGACGGACACGCCTTTGCAGAGGTCGTCGTTGTTCGGGTTGGCGGCATTGGCCCACAACGGGGCTGGGAGCGCGACGAATTCCTCGGTGGCGGCGTTGATGTGGGTGCCGCACGCCCCATTTCCAGCGTCGTCGTACCAAGTCATCTTGCCGGTTCGGGATTCGCCGACGGGTGCCGCGGACAGGTCCTGGCCCTTGCCGAAGTCGGCCTGCGCGAGCGCGATGGCGCCCAGCAGGCCGACGACAGACGTGACGGTGATGCCGGTGCGTTTCAGACCATGCTGCATACGTCCTCCTCGAGCGTGGCCGCCCTCTGGGGTGGACCGGGGACGATGGCTCCGAGGGGCGGCTTCACGCCATAAACGGGGACAGGCGGCCGAGCGGTTCAATCCGACGAGTTGGTAGAGGCGACTCCAGGAAGAGGGTGGCCTGCTCGACGGAGACCGTGACCCCGAACGTGCCATGCGCCGCATGATGAAGGAAGGGAACAGCCCCGAGCGAGCCATGCGCCGCAGCACCCGCCAGGCCAACGCCCTCGGCTTCACCGTCCGCCTCGATCCCATCGAGGCAGCCTGAACACACCCCACCAATCACCCCATTGACCTGGGATCAACTTTCAACTTTGGACCAGAGCCACTCAGACGAGTACGCGGACATGCGGGAGTGACCGCAGTTTGAAGCCCACGCAGCAGGACTGCCTGCTGACGAACACGAAGCAGCTGACCGGCGCAGAGCGCCGGAGTCCCTCGAGGTTGAGACATGTGCTTAGGGCGTGCAGATCTTTAACCCGTGGCTTCCCGTTCGATGGGTCGTTGCTCTGGTATGGGTGGGCTGGGAGTACAACGGGCCGTGCTGGCGGCGAAGTTCGGGGCGATCCTGCCGCACCTCGACGAGCGACAGCGTCGTCTGCTGATAGGAGCGGAGGCCCGGTCACTCGGGCACGGAGGAATCAGAGCGGTCGCCCAGGCCGCCGGTGTTCGTGAGGCCACTGTTTCGCTCGGGGTTCGGGAACTCGACTCTGGTGAGGCTCCGTTGGGGCGGGTCCGCAGGGCCGGCGGTGGCCGCAAACGCGTCGTCGACCTGAACCCAGCCGTTCGGGAGGCGCTCCTCATGCTGGTCGAGCCCGACGTCCGCGGAGATCCCATGTCACCGCTTCGCTTTCGTCAAGCGAGGTGTGGGGTTCTGGGTTCGTAGAAGGTGCCGTCGCGGAGCATCGCGAACAGCACGTTGATCCGTTGCCGGGCCAGACGGAGCAGCGCCTGGGTGTGGGGCTTTCCTCTGGCCCGGCATTTGTCGTAGTAGGTGCGGGAGGCGGGATCGTGCAGGGCTGCGAACTCTGACAGGAACATCGCCCGCTTGAGCTGCCGGTTGCCGCCGCGGGGTGCGTGTTCGCCGTGGATCGAGGTCCCGGAGGATTTGGTCGTGGGGGCGAGGCCGGCATAGGAGGCCAGGTGAGCGGCGGTCGTCAGCTACCTGGACGTGCTGCGCGACCGGGTGCCGGTGGGCGAGCGGGTGGCGATCCTCGGGGCGGACGGTATCGGGTTCGACACCGCGCTCTACCTGACCGACCGTTCACCTCCTCCAGCGCAGGACCAGCAAGGTCGGCGCCGGTCTCGGCGCGACCACGGGGTGGATCCACCGGGCCGAGCTGACGCACCGCGGGGTCAGCATGGTCGCGGCAGTGACGTACCGGCGCATCGACGACGAGGGTCTGCATGTCACGGTCGACGGCAAAAGGGGAGTGATCCCGGTCGACACGGTCGTCCTGCGCACGGGCCAGGAACTTAACCGAAGCCTCTACGAGGAATTGCGCGCGGCCGGGCTGTCGGCCCACCTCATCGGTGGCGCGGACCTCGCCGCAGAACCCGACGCCAAGAGGGCGATCCGCCAGGGCACGGAACTGGGGGCGACGCTCTGATGCCAAGCCGCCTCGGCACTCCGGCAGGTCCGCGGCATACCTTCGGCGACTTCACGCCTCGACGACCGCGTCATGGACGGGAAGCCGGTCGGCTCGAAGTCGTCCCGGAGCTCGCCGGCCTCCTGTACACGTCCGATGACGGTGGTGATCGCGTCGGTGAGCCGGGAGCGGGTGGCACGCAGCTGCTCCTTGCCGTGCGGGCCGTCGAAGAGCACTTCACACAGCCCTGGACTGCCGGCCATGTGTTCTGTGACGTTCACGACGAAACGCACGAAGCCATCCCAGGCGTCATAGGCGTCCAAGCCATCGCCCGCCAGCGCGACCAGACGCTCGATGTCGGCCTCGAAGACCGCCTCGATGATCTCCTCAGGGTCGGCGAAGCGCCGGCAGACGGTGCCGACCCCGACGCCCGCCCGGTGCGCGATGGCGTCGAGCGTGACCGCAAGGCCGCACGAACAGAGGCGTCCCTCGTGTGTCAGTTCGGCGGTCGGCGGGCCCGCCGTGTCTCGCTGACAGCGGCCGCCATCAGCTCGGGGTCGAGGGCGGAGGAGTCGGTCAGGCGTGCGGCGGCGGCATAGGAGTTGAGCATGGCCTTCGTGATCCGCAGTGCGGTTGCCGGCCGGCGGATGATGGGTTTGATCCAGGTCTCGACGGCTGTGTCGAGTTCGGGTGGGGGGACGACCTTCTGCAGGAGCGACAGTGAAAGGGCCTCCTCGGCGTCGAAGGAGCGACCCGTCAGTATGAGTTCGCGGGCGCGGGCGGCACCGGCTTCGCTGATGAAGCGGGACAGCAGCCCGCCCCAGGCGGTGGGCAGGCCCAGTGCGAGTTCGGGCAGTCGGAACGTCGCCGTGTCGGTGCTGACGCGCAGGTCGCAGGCGAGGGCCAGGGCGACGCCCGCGCCGATCGCCTTGCCGTGGACGCGGGCGATGGTGACCGCGGGGTTGCCGGTGAGGCTGTCACAGACGCGGCGGGCCCGGTGCCCGGACGCCCGGATTCCGCTGCCACTGGGGTCCCGGCTCAAGTACGCGGCGTACTCGCTGCGGTCCCCACCGAGGCAGAAGTCCCCACCGGCTCCCGCCAGCACCACCACCTGGATGTGCGGTTCCTGGCGGTCCAGTACTGACTGGAGGTCCTCCAGCATGGCGTCGGTTACGGCGTTGCCCTGGTCAGGGGTGTTGAGTTCGATGGTCAGAACCGGTCCCTGCTGGCGCACTCGCAGTGTTTTCAGCTCGATCTGTGTCTCGAGTTCCGCAGGGTTCGTCATGTGGTCACCCTCAGGGACGTCACTCTTCGGAAGACCATCCGGGGAGCGTAGGCGGGGGCGGAGATCGGGCGCAAAGTCCTGAAACGGCCGAGGAGTTCGGTGAGAAGCGTGCGGGCCTCGAGTCGGGCCAGTGCGGCGCCGATGCAGTAGTGGGCGCCTCCTCCGAACGTCATGTGAGCGCCGTTGCGCAGAATGTCGAAGCGTTCCGGGTTCTCGTTGCGCCGGGGATCGTGAGCGGCCGCGCCGTACATCACGTGGACCATCTCGTCCTTGGCGATCGGTGTGCCGGCCAGGACGGTGTCGTCTGCGGCGATCCGGGTGTTGACGTGGATGGGCGGGTCGTACCGCAGGGCTTCTTCGATCGCATCGTCTATGCGCTGCGGGTTCCGCCACAGCCACCGCCACTGCTCTTCGCTCTGGCCGAGCAGCCAGACGACGTTGGCCAGCAGGGTCGCCGTGGTCTCCAGGGAGGCGGTGGTGATGAACATGGTCAGGTCGTAGACGGTCTCGTCCGCAGCTGCCGGATCGCCGGGGAACTGCTCGTCCCAGTAGCGGATCCAACCGGAGATGACGTTGCTGCCGGGGTCGGCGCGGCGTTCTCGGATGAGGCCGGTGAAGAACTCCCGCATCTCGGCGGTCGCCTGGGCGGAGACGGCGAGTTCGCTCTTCGTGGGAAGCAGTTCCTGGAGGTGGACCTGGCGATGGGTGAAGTCGAGGATGTGCGCGTGGTGGCGTGCGGGGACGTCGAGCCATTCGCCGACGGTGAGGACCGGTAACCGGTCACTGACGATGGGGACGAAGTCGGCCTCGCCGTCACGGCGTATTCGCTCGGCCAGTTCGTCGACGACCCGCTTTGTCTGAGCGGCGATGAGGGGTGCCAGGGCGTCGAGAGTCGTACGGTCGAACAGGTTGCCCAGGGCACGGCGTTGAGATGTGTGGACGGGCGCGTTGAGCCGGAACAGGCCCCGGCTGACGGCCTGGGTGGCGGGTGCCTGCCAGCGTTCGGCGTTGGGCTGGCGTGCCTGCCAGGCCAGGTCCGGGACCAGCCAGTTCCTGCCGCGCAGGACCTCGCTGCAGACGTCGTAGCCGGTGACCAGGTAGCCGCCCCAGGGGGCGGGGACGACATCGCCCAGTGCGCGCAGCTGGTGCCACACTGGCTGGGGGTTGCTCTGGCCCTCGGGAGATCGCAGGCGCCGGAGCAGGGAGATCACGGTTCGGCGGTCGAGGGTGGTGCCGCTCGTGTTGCCAACGGCGGTCACGCGGAGCTCCTCTTGTTTCAGTGAGTCGGGTGTCTGTCGAGCGCCGGCTTGACGATCAGTCCGGCAGGTCGGCTCCATGGACCGGCCATGGTGGAAGAGGCCGGCGTCTTGGACGAGCTCGCCGTCTCAGGGCCGGTCGTCATCCGTTGTGCACCCGGTATCGAGTACTGCCGGATGTCCCGAGCCATGAGGGCGCCCGGCTTGCGCCCCGTTCACAGTCGGAGAACTCGTCGGGCATGTTCATCGCGTTCTCCTGATGAGAGTTCGGAGATGCTGGGACGTACAGCTGCCCCCTGGATGGCGCCAACGGCGACTCCAGGAAGGGCTCGTGTTCAAAGCCGGTCGTTGAGTGAGTGGGGCGTGGAAAGGCCCGCAAGACTTCCCGTGGAGGAATTCCAGTCACAGGGCGGATGACCGGCTGAGCACAACGGGGAAAGCCTGGCTCCCGCTGCGGTACCTCCCAAGAGGTCACGCTTGGCTACGTCATTGGGGGGCCGTGTACCCGAGCTGGCGCCTTATGAATGGGGTCATGAGGGTCTTGGCCTTGGCCACGGTGGTGGTGCGTGTGCCCAGGACGGCGGTGTCGCCACCGGGCACGGGCACGACGGTCACTCCGTCGGCCGAGCCGAAAGGCACGATCAGCGGGGTGCGGACCGCCCGGTAGAGACGGGGCCGCTTGCCGTGCTTGCCGGACATGTTCAGATAGATATCGATGTTGTGGGCGGCGACCTGCGCCTGGGCGATCGCGGCGGGGGTGACCTTGAGTTCAGCGACGTCGTTCACGTCGCCGACCGCGAACACGTCGGACCGGCCCACGACGCGCAGCATCCTGTCAACCTTGACGTGCCCCGTCCTGTTCAGCCAGTCGCCGTGCCCGGCCTGGCGCAACCAGAGAGTGTTGGGGGTGGTGCCCGTCGCCCAGAAGGAGAGGTCGGCGGCGAGGACGGTGCCGCGGGCGTCGCTGTAGGTTCCGACGTTACTTCCGGGGGACATGAAGGTGTTGAGCCGTACGTCGACGTCGTGGGACTCCAGCCAGGCGCGGGCCTTGTGGCCGGCGCGCGCGCTGCCCGTGGAGTGCAGCAGCTCCGGCCCGGAGTGCGTGAGCGTGACCCGGGCGTCCGGGCGCGCGAGGCGGATCTCGGCGCCGAGTTCGACACCGGAGGGGCCGCCCCCGACGACGAGGACGTGCCGGGCGGCCGCGACGCGCTGCTGGTGCTCGGCGAAGGACTTGGCCGCCTCCTCCGGTGTGGTGCCGATAAAGCGCGCCGGCGCCGGGTAGTCCGCACCGGTGGCGAGCACCAGTACGTCGTACGGCAGCCGCTCGCCCGTGGCCAGGGTGACATGCCGCTCGACGGTGTCGATGCCAGCCGCCTCGCCCACGGCGACGCGGCCGTTGCGCAGCAGGCGGTCGTACGGGATGAAGGGGGTCGAGGTCCACTCCGGGCGCACGCCCGCGCGCAGGGAGGCGATGCGGTGGAAGAAGACCTCCTTGCGGTCGACGAGCGTGACCCGCGCGGTCGCATCCAGCCGTTTCGCCAGACGGACGCCCGCGTAACCGCCGCCTATCACCACTACGTTGCCGTCTTGCACAGTGAGTCTCCTGAGCCGGGTGAGGGGGGAACGAACCGGGAACCGGCGGGCAGCGCGGGCCGCACGACCCGGGCGGACCGGTGGAAGACGAGCCGGGACATCAGGGCTCCTCGGGTGTCACACAGGCAGGCGGCACGGCGCCCTCGCCGGGCACGCGACAGCGATACGGCGCCGGAGCGCTCCCCGGCAAGGGCAGGCTTCGGCCGTCACCGGGGGCGGTACTTCGAGAACTGCGGTACGACAGCGGGCTCGCTCTGCCCGCCGTTCAGACCGGCCAGGATGCCCTGCAGGCCCCCGGTGATACCCGAGAAGACCTCCGTGCGCCGCTCGTTCACCGTGTCGTGCGCACTGTCGATGGCCTGCAGAACCAGCACGGCCAGCCGCTCCGCATCATCGGGATCGATCACCGACGGGTCGACACGCAAGTCCACCACCCGGCTCTCACCCGACACGGTCGCCGTGACCATACCGTCCGAACTGTGACCCGTGGCCTCCATGGTCCGCAGGTCGTCCTGCGCACCGGCCACCGCACCCTGCATGCGCCGGGCGCGGTCCGCGAGCGCGGAGAAGTCGATCTGCTCTTCGTCGGGCATACGGCCGCCTTCCGTGTGGAGTGGAGTCCGGAGAGGGAGGGGCGGTCCCACCTGGAGGTGAGATGGCCCCACCTAGAGATACGGACGCGAGGCCCGAACGGGTCCCATCGGTTCGTCACCGCGGTCAGATGATGACGGGCGGCGTGGTCGCGTTGGGGCCCCGCCATCGGGCGGTCTGCTCTCAGCCCTGCTGGACGTTGGCCGCACGCTGCATGCCCCAACGATGGGTAGACATGAACCGGGGATACTCGCGCCCGTTCTCGACGTTGACCCACAGTCGCAGCAAGTGGCGCGTGGTATCCGTCCGGCCGTCGACGTCGTCGCTGTACGCGGCCCGGCTGTGCACCGTGATGTTCTGGTCGACCAGTTGCATGTCGCCGGGTTCGAGGCGCATGGAGACGTGGTTCTCCTCGCGGGCGGCGATCTCCTCAAAGGTGTCCAGGGCCAGCTTCTCCGCCTCGGACTGGAAGAAGCCCAGCTTGGCGAGTGCCGAGTCGGCGAACTGGCGCAGGAAGTAGCGGCAGGTGAGCCGGCCCTCGTGGTAGCCGAAGATCGCGTTCTTGTAGGCGGGGGGCTCCCCTGGGGGCTCATCGCCGCGGTAGTCGTAGAACATGCCCGCGTAGTAGATGCCGAGCAGCTCCGGGGCCTCCTCCAGGATGGTGTTGTAGATCTGCATGGCGCTCGCCACGAAGAACTCGCCACCGTGCTGAGCCTGCTGGAGGCACAGCAGTGCGGCGATGTCGGAAGCGTCGCTGTGGAAAGACAGCGCCTCGTTGGTCTGGTAGCCGCGCACCGTCTTGCTGTCGAGCCGTCCGATGCCGTGGTCCTTGATGGAGACGACGCGTTCGCCGCGGCCGTTCTGCGGCACGGCCGTACCCAGGTGCAGGCCCATCACACCGAACACGGTGCGGGCCTCCTCGGTGCTGAGGCCCTCGATGGGCACTCCCTTGACCACGGCCAGTCCCCGGCCGTTCTCCAGCTCGTCCACGCAGCGCGCGAAAAGATCGGCGGAGCGGGACAGCGGAACGGCGGCGCGGCTCAGCGACCAGACGTCGTCGCCGTTGGCGGAAACCTTCTCGGCGGACTCGATTATTTCCTTCCGCATTTCCTCGTCAAGCACATACGTCCACTGAGAGGAATCCTCGACGTCGGCTCGCTTCCAGGCACTTGGGCCCGTTACCGGATCTTTCAGGATGATAGCCATGAAACCCTCTTGCATTATAGCGGTACATAATGCTGTACCGGCGCTTTGATGTTCCCGACGGATTGTTGTCCCCTCGGCCATGGGCGAGGAACGGCTGGGTGTTGGGCTCGGGTGTGCGGTGGACCGATCGGGCGGGCGTCGAAGTTCTGAGGCGTCCAGGAGGACCGGACGGTTTCCGTCATGGCTGTGATTTCGAAGGCGTGCCCGCGAGTGGGGGGCCTGAGTCGTTGCGGATGCTTTCCGGCTGACGGTGTTGCGGTGCCGCAGGGTCAGAACATGTCGCCTGTCGGGAGGTCGGTGATGCCGACGCTGCCGCTCTTCTCCTCCTTGGCGGGCAGTACGTCGTCCAGGTCACCCGGCCGGCTGTTCTCCTCGTCCTCGTCCTCAGCGGCCTCCACCGCCTCGCGCAGCACATCCGGCTCAAGCGTCATACTGACCGGACCTGACGCGTTCAGGTAGATCAGATGGTCCACGGGGACCTGCTCAAGCAATTCCGGGACCCGGAGCGTCCGGAACGACAGGTGACCCGCGGCGCGCAGGTGGTCCGGCGAGGTGAAGACGGGCACAACGGGCATCTCGTCGTCCGGCGCCACTGCGGTCAGCAACCCACCGCCCGGCGTGACGAAGGCTGCTACGTCGGCCGTGACGAGGGCGCGCGTCACATCCTCCGCGGGGCCGTAACCCGTCACCGCGAGCTGCACCGCCGCGTCCACCGGGTCGGTCGGCTCCGCCCATCCGAGCGCCCTCGGCGAAGGGCGGTAATCCTCGTTGTGCTGCCACTCCACGATCTCGCCGTCCAGGCCGGAGCGCCACTTGCCGACCATGGCCCACTCCGGCGGCACCCCGTCCCCCGACCAGGTGGGGTCGATCATCCAGAACCAGTGATCGGGGGCCTGCCGGGCCGCCTCACGGATGTAGTCGGAAACGGGCGGCATCTCGTTGTCGGCGCCCACGCCCTGCGGAGCACCAGTCTCGGAGTCAGGCTCCGCTTCCTTTTCCTCGAGGGCCGGTGCCTGACTTCCCGACACGCTGCTCATCTCTGCTTCCACCGTCCACTCTTGCCAGGTAATCCCGGATATTCGTCCGGCCCCACTCGGCAGCGCACTGTCGACGGGGGCGGGAAGTCTCCTGTGCCATGCGCTACGACGTTCTTCCGGCTGATACCGAAGGCTCGACTGGCTGCCGCCGCCGCTGTCGAGGGTGATGATCTCCGTGGCGGTACTGATGACGTCGTACCGCCTGGCGGTCGGGCCGCGATGTGCGGGCACGTCGCGGGGTGTATGGCGAAGGGAGAACGTGTCGGAGGTCGGCTTGCACGGCTGCGCCTTCGGCGCGTCGAGCACGGCAGGACCGTACAGCCGTACCACTAGGTCAAGCACAGATCCCCGAACGGGGACCTGTCGGATGTCAGACCCACGCCCTACATTTCGTGGTGCGTGAACCATGGCCGCCCGACGATGGTGTTGGCGCGCCAACAGGCCGTGTCCTGCTCAGCGAGGCAGACGACGCGCTTACATCGGTGGCACAGCGGCCCGCTGAATGTTCCTGCGGCTCAACGTCCACCGTCCGGTCGAAGGCCCACAGCGCCGTAAGGAGCAGATTGCCGACGTGCCGGCTTCGACCCACTCGTCCCGCCGGGCCCCTGGTGGGTGCCCCTGCTGCGGTTCCGGCAGCAGGGGCACCCACTGGGTCGCCATGACCCACCTTCGGACACCCATCCGGATCGTGCTCGCGCTGGTGTCGAGGTCGACGAACGTGACCCCCGTCCTCGGTGACAGGGAATGTCACCTCGCTGGGAAAGAAGGGAAAAGCCTTGTCCGAGGCGGTGCCTGAACGGCACATCGAGATAGCTTGGCCGAGTATGGGTTGCACCGTCACCGCGACACTCGACGGCCGCAATCCTGAGTTGGCTGATGCGCTGTGGGAGTCGCTGCCCTATCAGAGCCTGCAGGGCCACGCGCTGGTGGCGGGAGAACACCTGTATCACGTGGCGCCGATCCACTCGTTGCTGCACCTCCAGCCGTCCCACAAGATCGCTGATCGGCGCGAGGCGCCCGACGGAACGGTGTTCTGTTCCGCGCTGCAGCATCTGAGCATCAAGTACGGCGAGTTGACCGAGCCGATGCCTGCAGCCCCCGTGGGCCGGGTCCGAGCGGAGGACATGTCGGCTCTGCGCAGGGCCGGACAGGCCGTCTGGGAGGCGGTCTACTCCACGAAAAAGCAGATCCTGGTGGAGGTCCGCAAGGCGGACACGGCAGGCGGCCACCGCATCCCCCGACTGGCCGCCGCCGACGCCGACGCGGAGCGGCTGATCCACGAGGTGCACGCCGAGACAGAGCGGATCTGGCTGTCCGAACCTGCCGAGCTCAGCGACATGCACCGGGGGTGGATCCCCTCCGGCGCCGGGACCCACCAGACGGTTCTGCCTACTCTTCTGTTCGTCAACGGTGAGACGCGTCCCCTGGGGTACGCCTCCTACGGCGGCCTGATCCGAGCTGCGATCGCGGACATGCCCATGGACTCCGTGCGTCAGATGGCAATTTTGCTGGTCGGTGTCCCGGCCGAGTTCCTGGGCTACTGCGGTCTGGAGAAGCTGTGGGACTTCACCCAGCGCTTCATGTCCTGCCTGGACCGCCTCGGCCGTGACGACTTTCTGGCGGTGGCGAGGCACATGGCCCTGTACATCAACTGCTTGGGGGGCTGGAACCTGCATCTCTTCCCGTGGGACGCCGCCGACCCGCTGCGTCGGCGGCGCCCCGCCGCAGTGGGGCAGGCGGCATGAGCACCCTGCCCGAACGGACCGAGGCCCTCGTCATCGGCGGAGGGGTCATCGGCACCTCGATCGCGTGCCATCTCGCCGAGGCCGGCGTCGGCACCGTCCTGCTGGAGCGCGCCACGCTCGGATCGGGGGCGTCCGGGGCCACCGCGAAGGTCGTGCGCACCTATTTCCCCGGCGATGCCCGCACGGGCAGCCTCGCCGTCCGCAGCACAGCTGCCTACCACACCTTCGCCGAGCGGACCGGAACTCCTCTCGGCCTGCAACGAGTCGGCTTCATGGTCCTGTTCACCGAAGAAGAGCAGATCGAAGATTTCCGCCGAGACCACGCCGCGCAGCAGGCCGCCGGGGTGGACGTCGAGCTCGTGAGCGCATCCGACGCGGCGCGTCTCAACCCGCTGCTCGCCGAACGCAGCATCCTGGCGGCGGCCTGGTCGCCCGAGGCGTACTCCTGCGACCCCGCAGCAATCGTGCGCGGTTACGCCGCAGCCGCCCAGGAGGCCGGCGCCATCGTGTGCACGGAAAGCCCCGTCATCGCCATTGACCCCGACGGACGGGTCCACACCCCTGCGGGCAGCATCCTCGCCGAGACCGTCATCTGCGCGGCCGGCCCCTGGTCTGCGGCTGTCGGCGCCCTGGCCGACGTCCCCATTCCAGTGACGCCTGAGCCCACTGAACTGCTCCTCACCGACCCACCCGCCGAGCCGCTCACCGCCTTGCCGATGACCATGCACCCCTCCAGACTGCGGATCCGCCCATGGAAGGACCGCATCCTCGTCGGGATGGGCCGCCCCAGACAGGACGAATCCCGCGAGGCATGGCTTCAGCGGCTGTCGCAGCAACTGGGCACCACCTATCCGGCCCTCGCTGGCGTCCGCCTCCACCGAGGGTGGGGTGGTTCCCTCGATGCCAGTTCGAGCGGAGCCGCTCTCATCGGTCGGGATACCTCCCGCCCCTTCCTCTACGCGGCGGGATTCTCCGGCCAGGGACTGTGCCAGGCTCCCGCAGCCGGAGAGCTCGTCCGCGATCTCTATTTCGACACATAACCCGGACTGCCTGCCCCCTCACCACGCAGGGCTGTTTCAAAGTTCCCGTCAGCGCGTGATTCCTCTGGTCACGGCGGCGTGAGGCCGGTTCGGGTCAGGCCGTCACGGACACAGCGAAGCATCTCCTCCGGTTGAACGGGGTGACCTTCCCAAGTCGCCTCGTACCACCGGCTTCGATGTGCCGCCAGTCTGCCACCATCTGCCTGATCAAGTCGCCCGCTCTGGACGGCGTGACCGGATTTTCGCTGGTGGAGCGATTGCGGCTGCTGCCCGATCCGCGTCGCCGCCGAGGCATGCGTCACCCGTTCGTGGCGGTGCTCCTGATCGCCGCCTCCGCGGTGGTCGCCGATCGTATGGGGCTGACCCGTGCCCTGGCCGCCGCACTTCCGCGGGGTGCCGGACCGGGGTGGCGGGACCGGGGGGTGGCGCTGGTCCAGCTGGCCTGCGCGATCGCTCTCGGCGCGACATACGTTCTGGGGGCCGAGCAACTGCAGTACCAGTGGCGTGCGTTGTTCCCGAAGCCGGTTTCGGACAGCACGCTGCGACGCGCCCTGGAGGCGATCGACGCCCCGGTGGCGGCGCGCGTGGAGCGGGTCCGCGCCGTGATACGCCGGGTGGTGTGGACCTGGCTGGCCCTACGGCCCGGCGGCTTTCCCTGGATATCGGTGTGCGGCCGAGAACTGTCCGACCGGTACGTCCCTGGCCCCGACGCCACCGTCGTGACCTGCACCAGCCCGAAAGAAGGGGCGGCAGGCACGTTCAAGGGCACCTGGCGGCATCACCCGCTCCGGGCGTGGGTGGCCAACACCCGCGAGTGCGTGGCCATGCAGCTGCGGGGCCGGCAACGCGGCCGCCAACGACGCCACCGACCACAAGACGGTTCTGGCCGCCGCCCTGCAACAGCTCCCGCTGCCGCTGTGGCCCAAGCTGCTGGTACGGATCAACCGCGCGGCCTTCAGCCACGACATCCACGACCACCTCCAGGCCCTGACCACGAGCCGCAGACGGGGTGCGCCGGGTCACCGGCCGAGCGATCCACACCATGGACCAACAGGCCATTGAACCGCCCCGGTTCGAATAGAGACTCGATTTTATGAAAGGATCGAGTCATGGCACGACCTTCCCGTTACCCGCTTGAGCTCCGCCGTCGTGC
>NZ_JBFBBE010000089.1:25338-38212 GCF_040682555.1 Streptomyces sp. NPDC051172 | reverse complement strand
GCCCGTGGTCGGCACGGGCGACGGCCGTCCCCGACCGGCCCGGACCACGGGCAGTCTGCGCACTCGCCGCCACCGAGCCGGGGGCTGCCGACCGGCCTTGGTGCTCAGGAACCGCCGCGCTCGACGGGGATCTTGTGGCCCGCCTCGATGGCCACCGGCAGCCGGTTCTCGGCCGGGGGCAGCGGGCAGGTGGCCAGGTCCGTGTAGGCGCAGGGCAGGTTCGCGGCGCGGTTGAAGTCCAGGACGACCGTGCCGTCGGCGGCGGGCGGATCGAGCGCCAGGGACCGGTTGGCGGCGTAGGTGGTGACCCCGGAGGTCGCGTCGGTGAAGAGCAGAAACAGACTGCCCGCAGCACGTCCCGGGAACGCGGTCAGGGACAGCTGCTGCCCCTCCAGTTCGAACTCGACCCTGCCCGGAGCGTCGTAGACGTGCTCAAGGCCCTCGACGGCGGCGCCCACGGTGGTCGGCCGCGGTTCGTCGAAGGGGACGTACCGGCCGGTCACGGCCCAGCGCGGGTCGGGCGCGTAGGCGGGTGTCCCGGTGAAGGCGGTGCGCAGCGGCGCGTCCGGGTGCCGGGGGCGCACGATGTCGTTGCCGCCGCGCTTGGCGACCTCGATGACGGCGTCTCCCCAGACGGCGTGGATGTCGCTGCGCTCGGGGAGCACGCCGAAGCGGTGTTCACCGCGTACCGGGGTTCCGTCGACGACCAGTTCCTCGCCGTCGTCGAGGGTGACGACGACCCCCTCGGGGCCGGTGTGCCAGGCGCCGGGTGCGTCGGGGAAGCGCTGCGGCCGGTCGTCGAGCCAGTGCTGGCCGGTGATCGCCAGGAACCCGTGCGGATCGGCGAGCCGGGTCTCCTGGGCGCGGTACCAGTCCAGCCAGGTCTCGGTGAAGGCCTGGAGGTCCGTTGCGGTGGCCTCGGTGGTCATACGGTCTCCTTCGTCCCGCGAGGCTCGGCCTCGCGCAGGGGTACAGGGGTGCAGGTGGGGGGCTTGTTCAGCCCGCCAGTTCGCCGAGGAGCGCCCACGTGCGCCGGCGGTCCGCTTCTCCGGCGATCTCGGTGCTCGAGAACACGACCTCGGTGGCGCCGGCGTCCCGGTAGCGCCGTACCTCGGCCTCGACCGCCTTCTCGTCGCCGATCACGGCCAGGTCGGCGGCTCGTCGGCCGCCGGAGAGTCCGATGACGCGGGCGTAGGACGGGATCTGTTCGTAGAACGCGAGGTTCTCGGTGGCCTTCGCCCGCACCGCGTCCACGTCGTCGGTGACCACGCCGGGCACCAGGGCCACGATCCGGGGCGCGGGGCGGCCGGCGGCCTCGGCCGCTGCGGTCAGGGCGGGGACGATGTGGTCCGCCAGGGCGCGCGGTCCCGCCAGATAGGGCAGGATCCCGTCCGCCAGCTCACCGCTGACCCGCAGTGCCTGCGGTCCCATCGCGGCGACCAGGAGCGGGACGCCGCTCTCGGCGCCCGGGACGCGCGCCGGGACCGGGGTGGTGGCGGTGAGCAGTTCGCCGTGGAAGTCGGCCGTGCCGGTTTCGGTCAACTGCCGTAGCGCGGTGAGGAATTCACGCAGGCGGGCGATGGGGCGTTCGAAGGGCAGGCCGAAGCCGGCCTCCGTCAGCAGTTTCGTGCCCAGGGCGAGACCGAGGTGGTAGCGGCCGTGCGTCGCGGCCTGGGCGGTCTGGGCCTGGCTGGAGACCAGGAGCGGGTGGCGGCCGAAGACGGGGATCGCGGAGGTTCCCACCTGCAGTCCGGGCACCTCGCGTCCGACGATCGCCGCGAGCTGGGGTGAGTCCGCGCCGAAGGTCTGACCGAACCAGGCCGACCGCAGCCCGGCGGCCGCGGCCTCCCGGGCCAGCTGCACGGTGGCGTCGACCTGGTTCTGCGCGTCGGATGCGTTGAGTACTACTCCCACAGTCATGTCAGTCAGAACGGATGCTTGGCGAACCCGCATTCCGCTCCCTGTGTGACAGCTTCATGTCAGTCGTGTGTGGTGGTCAGCCGGCCTGCCGCCGGGCCGGTGCGGACCGGTGGGTGAGGGGTTGACGCAGGCCGAGGTGGTCGCGGAGCGTGCTGCCGGCGTAGTCGGTGCGGTAGAGCCCGCGTTCCTGCAGTTCCGGGACGAGCAGGTCGACGATGTCGTCGAGGCCGTCGGGGATGAGGTACGGCGTGACGTTGAAGCCGTCGATCGCGCCGTGCCGTACGAAGTGGGCGAACTTGTCGGCCAGCCCTGAAGGGGTGCCGACGTGGCCGCGCTGCGGGCCGAGCGCGATGACCGTCTCGCGCAGCGACCAGCCGTGGGCCTCCGCCTTCGCCCGCCATTCGGCCACCACCGTGCGCGGGTCGGCGATGCGCCGGGCACCGAAGGAGCCGTCGTTCTCGCTGACGACCGGGTCCTCCTCGGGCAGCGGCCCGTCGGCGTCGCGGTCGGACAGGTCGATGCCCCACAGCAGCCCCGCGATGCCCAACGCTGTTGCGGGGGTGACCTGTTGGAGGCGGATCCAGCGCTTCTTCTCCTGGGCCTCCTCCTCGGTGGCGCCGATGATGATCTCGGTGCCGGGCAGGATCCGCAGGTCGTCGTCGGGCCGGCCGGCGGCGCGCAGACGGGTGCGGATGTCCTCGGCGAAGGCCAGCGCGTCGTCGAAGTCGGTGCCGTGCGCGGAGAAGATGACGTCGGCGTTGCGGGCGGCGAAATCACGTCCCTCGCCGGAGTCACCGGCCTGGAAGATGACCGGGTGGCCCTGGGCGCTGCGTGGCAGGGTCGGCGCGAGGTCGACGTCGAACTGTGCCCCACGGTGGCGCACTTGGCGTACGGCACCGGGCGTCGACCATTCCCGTGCGCCCGCGGAGTCGGCGACTGCTCCGTCCTGCCAGCCGTCCCAGAGGGCGCGGGCCACGGTGAGGAACTCCTCGGCGCGCCGGTAGCGGTCGGCGTGGTCGAGGTAGCCGCCGCGACGGAAGTTCGCGCCGGTCCAGGCGTTGTCCGTGGTCACCACGTTCCAGCCGGCGCGGCCTTCGGAGAGCAGGTCGAGGCCGGAGAGGCGGCGGGCGAGATCGGCGGGCTCGTTGAAGGTGGAGTTGGAGGTGGAGACCAGGCCGATGCGCCGGGTGACCGCGGCCAGCGCCGCCAGCTGGGTGATGGCGTCGGGCCGTCCGGCCACGTCGAGGTCGTGGATCCGGCCGTCGACCTCGCGCAGCCGCAGCCCCTCGCCGAGGAAGAACGCGTCGAACAGGCCCCGTTCCGCGGTCTGCGCGACCTTGCGGAACGACGCGGGGTCGATCTGCGAACCGCTGTCGGGGGCGGACCAGATGGTCCAGTGGTTCACGCCCTGGAAGAACACCCCGAAGTGCAGCTGGGCGTCCGGGCGCGGGACGTCGAGGGGGTCGGTGCGGGTCATCGGGCTTCCTCCTGGACGGATGCGGCGGCCGCGGCGGCGAAGCGGTTGGCGGGGCGCTGAAGACCCAGGGTCGAGCGCAGGGACGTACCGGGCAGCGGGCGGGCGACGAGACGCTGCTCGGACAGGGCAGGCAGGACGAGACGGGAGAGGACGGGCAGGTCCTCGTCGAGCACCAGAGGATGCAGCCGTACGCCGTCCACGTGATCGCTCAACTCACCGAGAAGCGTGACCAGTTGGTCGGAAGAGCCGATGTGCCGCAGCCTTCCCCGGTCGGTCCACGGCGTGTGCCGTTCCAGGTCGGCGACGCGCTCGGCGGCGGTGGCGCCCGGAGTGTCCAGCGCCACCTCGACCTCGGCGTAGACACGGGGCGTGCCGGCCGCTGCGGCGGCCGAGGCGACTTCCGAGAGCTCGCGGCCCGCCACGAGAGCGACGTCGAGCTGCGCGGCGGGAACCCGGTCCGGACGGCCCAGGACGACGAGCTGCCCCTGGGGCGGGCGCGGCACGATCGCCGGGCCCTTGACGGCGTAGGTCTCCCCGGTGAAGTCGATGTAGTGCAGCCGTTCGCGGTCGAGGTAGCGGCTCGTGGCCACGGACCGGATGACCGCGTCGTCCTCCCACGAGTCCCACAGAGCCCGGGCCACCTCCACACCGTCCCGGGACTCCCGGGCCCGTGCCTCGGCGACCACCGGCCGCCCCCAGGCGCGAGCCGCCTCGGGACGCTCCTCCTCCGCGACCACCCACCCGGCGCGACCGGCCGAGATGTGGTCCAGCGACGCCAACTGACTGGAGACATGGAAGGGTTCGGCATACGTGACCGGTACGACCGGCGCGATCCCGATGGTGCTCGTGGACGCCGCGACGAAGGCCGCCCGCTCGACCGCGCCGATACGGCCCACCGGATCGGGTGAGTCCCCGGGCGGCAGCACGCCGTCGTCCAGGGTGATCAGGGTGAACCCGGCGTTCTCGGCCACGGCGGCGACCCGGGCGACACGGCGCGGGCTCAGCAACTGGTCGGGCGAGTGGGCGGCGCGGCGCCAGGCCGCGGGGTGGGCGCCGTCGCCGTCGATCTCGACGGCGAGGTGCAGGGCAGGGCCGGACAAGGGGTGTTCCTTCCGAGATACACGCGGGTTCGTGGCCGTGAGGCACGAGGCGCACAGCACAGGGCGTGATGCACAGGGCCGCGACGAAACGGCCGACGGGACGCGTCGGCGGCGGGCAGGGCGGGGGTCAGACCTGTGCGGAAGGACAGACGGCGGAGGAGGTACGGCAGTAGTCGACATGCCGCCGGGTGATCAGCCGCGCACCCGTGCACGCACCCCGCGGTGCCGCGCCAGGTACCCGCATGTAAGGCCTCCACCCGTCAGAAATTTGCGGATTCAACGTACGTCGTCCGCCCCCGCGAGTGTCAAGGGCACTTGAACTCGAAGGGGAGGCGTTCCCACAGGCAGCGGCGTCGGCCAGGCCGGTCGGCTGGTGGTCCACATGGTCGGCGACCTGCGCCAGGGCGCGGCGGGCAGGCCCGGGCGAGCGCGCTCGTCCTGCCGGCCTTCGTGTCAACGGCGCGCCGGACCACCCCAGTTGGCCGCCCGACACCGGGGCTGCCGCTGTCGCCCACCGGGCCGAGCTGCTCGGCGGCCGTCGCCTGACGGAATTTCATGCACCTGCAACGGTCTCTCCCCCAACTGCCTGCTAGACATGGTGAGGTGACCCCCTCGGCGCTGTATCGCAGGCTGTCCGCGGATCCGGCGTGTGTCGACGCCTCCGCGTGTCGCCGCCTCTGACGTCGTATTGGCCCCGCCTTGCCCTGCGCGACCGCTCACGGGGCATTTCTGTGTCCATCCACACCTCACACACCCCTCTCACCCCACCCCGACCGAAGGAGAACGCGTGAGTTCGACCAGAACCCGGCCCGCCCTCGTCGCCCTGGGTGCGGCCGCGCTGCTGACCGCGTCCGTCGCCGTCCCGCAGGCCTCGGCGGCCGGCCGTACGTCCACGGCGCTCGCCTGGTACGACGCCACCGCCGACACCGTCGCGGCGGCCGGGGCACCGCCCCAGATCACCAACAGCCGTACGTGGGCCATCAGTTGGCTCGCGGCCGCCCGAGCCACCCGCAGCGTTCCCGCGGGCGTCGAGCGCAGCGCCTACCAGGAGGCGGCGCTCGCCGGTGCCGTCCACCGTGCGCTGGTCACTCTCGCCCCGAGCCGTGCGCAGCAGCTCGACGCGACATTCAAGGAGACCCTCGACGCGATTCCCGACGGCCCGGCCGAGCAGCGGGGCGTCGCGGCAGGAGAACACCAGGCCGACCTCGTCCTCAAGTCGAGGCAGGGCGACGGTCTCGATCCCGCGTCGGTCAACGCGCCCTACACCGTGAAGCCCGCGGCACCCGGCGTCTGGCAGCCGACGCCACCCGACTACGCACCGGCGGCCCAGTACGGCAACCGCCTCGCCGAACCGTTCGTGCTCAGCACGCAGAGCCAGTTCCGGCTCGGCCCGCCACCCGCCCTCGACTCCCGGCGCTACGCCGCCGACCTGGCCGAAGTGCGCACCTACGGCGCTGCCAACAGCACGGCGCGCAGCGCCCACCAGACCGAGACGGCCACCTTCTGGCTCGGCTCCTCCCTCACCCTCTACACCCAGCCGCTGCGTGTGGCGCTCTCCCGCACGAACGAGGGAATCGCCGGACAGGCGCGGCTCGTCGCGCTCTTCCACTTGGCACTGGTGGACACGCAGATCGCGACTTCCGACAGCAAGTACGCCTACGAGCGCTGGCGTCCCGTCACCGCGATCCGTACCGGCACCATCGACCCCGACCCCGACTGGACGCCGCTGCACACCACCCCCGCGCATCCGGACTACCCCAGCGGCCACAACACCTATGCGGGCGCCGCCGGGACCGTACTGTCGGCGCTCGTCGGGCCGCGCACCGCGCCGTTCGACCTGACCAGTCCCACCGCGCCGGGGGTCACCCGGACGTACACCGCCTGGAAGCAGCTCTCGGACGAGAACGTCGATGCCCGGGTCTTCTCCGGCATCCACACCCGGTCGGCCGACGAGGCAGGGATCACGCTCGGCGCGAATGTGGCCCGATACGTCCTGCAGCACGCGGGACGGCTCCTCGCGCCGCGCTGACCCCCGGCCCGCCCGGCCTCGTACGATGGTGGCCTCAGGTCTCTCCCGTCCGGCGCGTCAGGCCGGTGCGCAGCGCGGTCAGGCGGGCGATCTCGGCGTCGAGGGCCGCCAGCCGGGCGGCTACCACCTGCGAGCCGGGCGAGGCCGGGTCGGTGTCCGTGCAGCGCCGTTGCGGCTCCTCGACCAGGAGCTGGATGCGGTCGGCGATGCCGCGCAGGTCCTCGACGGTCAGGCCCAGGGCGAGCAGTTCACGGATGACGCGCACGCGGGCCACCTCGTCCGGGCCGTACCGGCGTTGGCCGGTGGGGGTACGCGGCGGCGGGGCCAGCAGCCCGCGCTCCTCGTAGAACCGCAGGGCCCGTGGGGTGGTCCCTGCCGCTGCCGCTGCATCTCCGATGCGCATTCCGACCTCGTCCCGGTCCGTGTCAGCAGGGCGGCAGCTCCACGACGACGGTGCCGAAGTGACGCCCCTCGAACAGTTCCTGCAACGCTTGCGGGGCCCGGTCGATGCCCGGGATCCGTACGTACGGAAAGGAGATCTCACCGGTGCGCAGCCAGTCGCCGAAGCGCTTGGTCCACTCCTCCGCCACCTCGGGATGGTCCGTGCCGCGGTAGCCGCGCAGCGTGATCCCCTGGGTGACGACACGGTAGGTGTCGATCTGCGCCGGGGCGCTGCCACCGTCCCGGTGCGGTGACAGCTGGCCGGACAACGCGCCGACCAGCGCGATGCGCGCACCGCGGCGGGCCACCCTGAGCGCCGCGGTCAGCTGCTCGCCGCCCACGGTGTCCACCAGGACGTCGATGCCTTCGGATGCCGCTGCGGCCAACTGCTCGGTGAGCGTGGGGGATCGGCGGCCCGGCACCACCACCGAGTCGTAGCCGAACTCCGCCCGCAGCCGTTCCGCCTTGGCCGGGGAGCGGGTGCTGCCGATGATCCTCCCGGCGCCCAGCAGCCCGGCGACCGGGCCGGCCAGGGTCCCCACCGCGCCCGCCGCCCCGGTGACGAAGACCGTGTCGCCGGGACGGACGTCCGCGATCCGGGTGAGCGCGCCGTAGGCGGCCGACCCCGAGGAGAGGTGGGCGACAGGGTCCGGCAGCACATCACCGAGCGGGGTGCAGTCGGCTGCGGCCGCCAGCGCGTGCTCGCGCCACCCGAGCAGGTGCGTGACGGCGTCTCCCGGCCGCAGCGGGCTGCCCGGGCCCGCGGCGACGACCTTGCCGACCGCGGGGCCGAAGAGCACGTCACCGGCGTGGATCGGCGGCAGCGGCACACCCTCGGGCGCGCCTGCGATCAGGGTGCGCAGCCCGGGGAACACCAGGAAGTACCGGTTGCGGACGAGGACTTGCCCGGGGCCGGGCAGGGGCACCGGCTGCTCGACGACGGCGAAATGCTCGGGGCCGGGCAGTCCCTCAGGGGTGCTGAGAAGCCGGATCTCGCGGGTGGCGGACGGCAGGGGAGTGGCCATGGCGGGCTCCTGATCGGGGAGGTGGCCGAGCGGTGACGACCGGCCGGCGCGGGGCGCGCACACGCTAAGCCCTGACGTACGCGTCAAAGGCAAGGAGAGGTGCGCCCCGAAGCGGCGGGAAAGTTCTCGGTGTCCGCAATGCAAGACCTGTCCGAGAAGTTATTGACCAACCCGGTGGACCTCTGCTGAACTCCCGTTCCATGAACCCGCGCGTGGACCTGACCCGGCGGCGCCACATCGATCTGGCGCACGTCTCCAGCGCGTTTTGTTGTCGCTGACCCGGTAAGTGGTCCCCGGCGGCATCCGGTGATGCCGTCCTTCGGGATCTTCCTGTCCGCGTCCTGAGCGACTCTTCTCCGGCCTCACCTCACGTCTGCCCCTCCCGGCCGAGGGAGAAGTGTCTGCGGGCACAGTGTGCCGTCCCGTAGCCGCCGGCTGCCCCTGCGTCGCGGCCGCACCGACTGCCACGTCCCCGTTCGACCGCCTGGAACCGGTCGTTCACTCCCGCTCTTCACCCCTCAGCACCCAGCGGTGCGCCCGCTTCCTCCGAGAAGGGCCTCCTCATGCCTGTGTCCCTCCATAAGCTCACCGACCGCATCCGCGCGGTCACTGAAGACGTGCCGACGGTCGCGCCATGACCGAGGTCCGTGTCCCGGCCGCGGCTCTCGCCAAGCCGGTCCCGGCCGCCGAGGCGACCGGTGCGCGGCAACGCGAGGTGTTCCTGCCGCGGGACGCCCGCCGCCGGACACCGCTCACCACACTGCGCGAGCGGCTGCGCTGGCCACTGGGCATCTACACCACCCCGGTCGTGATCCTCGTCGCCTGGGAGGCCCTCGCCCGCGCCGGAGTGCTGGCGAAGACCTATGCCCCGGCGCCGACGTCGATCGTGAAGGCCGCCGCCGATCTGTGGCAACAGGGCGTCCTCGGACCGGACTTGGCCATCTCGCTGCAACGGGCCGGCATCGGACTCGCGGTCGGTCTGACGGTGGGCATCGTCACCGGCGTTCTCGGCGGGCTGCTGCGCAGCGGTGAGTTCCTGTTCAACGGCGTCGTGCAGGTGCTCAACACGATCCCCCTCCTCGCCGTGCTGCCGCTGATGATCGTGTGGTTCGGCATCGACGAGCTCACCAAGGTGCTGCTGATCTCCTTCGGGGCCGGTGTCCCGATGTATCTCAACCTGTTCGCCGCGATCCGGGGCGTCGACCAGCGGCTGATCGAGATGGCGCGCACGACGGGCGCGGGCCGCTGGCGGCTGGTGACGCGGGTGCTGGTGCCGGGAGCGCTGCCGGGGTTCCTGGTGGGCCTGCGGTTCTCCCTCGCGTACAGCGTCCTGGGCCTCGTCGCCGCCGAAACCGTCAACGCGGACAAGGGACTTGGCTTCCTCATCACCCAGGGGCAGACGTATCTGCAGACCAACCAGGTCTTCGTGGGGCTGGTGATCTACTCGCTCCTCGGTCTGCTCGCCGACCAGTTCGTCCGGGCTCTCGAGCGGGTGCTGCTGCGGTGGCGACCCAGTTATGAGGCGTCATGAGCAGCACAGTCACGACCGAGCCGCGTCGGCAGACGGGGGTCGTCGTCGAGCAGGTGGTCCGTCAGTTCGGTGACCGGGTGGTGCTCGACCACCTCGATCTCACCGTCGGCGACGAGGAGTTGGTGATCCTGCTCGGCCCCTCGGGCTGCGGCAAGAGCACCCTGCTGCGGCTGCTCGCCGGACTCGACCGGCCCGACGCAGGCCGGGTGGAGGTCCCGGCACGGCGTGCGATCGTCTTCCAGGCCGACCGGCTGCTGCCCTGGCAGCGCGTCCTGCGCAACGTCACGCTCGGCCTGCACGGACCCGACGCGGAACGACGCGCCCGCGACGTGCTCGCCGAGGTCGGCCTCGCAGGCCGGGAGAGGGCCTGGCCCAAGGAGCTCTCCGGCGGCGAGGCCCAGCGGGTGTCCCTCGCGCGGGCCCTGGTCTCGGAACCCGAACTCGTGCTGCTCGACGAGCCGTTCGCGGCCCTCGACGCCATCACCCGGCTGCGCATGCACGACCTCGTACGGGCCCTGCGCACCAAGCACCACGCCGCCATGCTGCTCGTCACCCACGACGTCGACGAGGCCATCGCCCTGGCGGACCGCATCGTCGTCATGAGCAGCGGCCGCATCGGTACCTCGCACGAGGTCCGGCTCTCCGCCGCGGACCGCGAAGCAAGCGTCGCCCGCGAGGAACTGCGTGCCCGGCTCCTGGAAGACCTAGGCCTCGCAGGCCAGCACTGAACCCACCCCCAACACCCTCACCCAGCACAGAAAGCACACGACATCCCATGCGTTCCACACGTAAGAGAACCAGCACGGTCATCGGCGCCGTCGGCACACTCGCCCTGGCGGGCAGCCTCGTCGCCTGCGGCTCGTCGTCGGACACCGCCGCGCCGCTGAAGAACGCCGTCGACGCGAGCGACGCCAAGCACCCCGAGTGGAGCAAGTACACCTTCACCGTCGGCGACAACGGCGGAGACGGCAGCGAGGCCCTGGCGAAGCTGACCGGCGTGTTCGACAACGCCCCGTACAAGGTGAAGTTCGCCCGCTTCACCTACGGCCCGCCGCTCGTGCAGGCGGCCGCGTCGGGCGACATCGACCTGGGCAGCGTCGGCGACGTACCGCCGATCACCGGGGCCGCGAAGGAGTACGGCTTCAAGGTCGTCGCAGTCAACCGGTCGCTCACGCCCGACCAGGCGGTGGAGAACATCATCGTGCCGAAGGGCTCGACGCTGAAGACGGCCGCCGACCTCAAGGGCAAGAGGATCGCCGTCCCGCAGGGCAGTTCGGCCCACGGCCTGGCCCTGAACGCGCTGAAGAGCGTCGGCCTCACCCCCAAGGACGCCAAGCTGGTCTTCCTCGACCCGGCGGCCGCCGCGACCGCCTTCAACACCGGCAAGGTGGACGCCTGGTCGATCTGGAACCCGCAGTCGGCCATCGCGGTCAAGAACGGCGCCCGGATCCTGGTGAAGGGCCTCCCGCCGATCGACCAGACCAGCAGTTACTACGTCGCCAGTGACACGTCACTGAAGGACAAGACCAAGCGCGCGGCGCTCACGGACGTCCTGAAGAGGCTGTCGCGGGAGTTCGCCTGGGCCGTCAAGAACCCTGACAAATACGCACAGGCGCTCTCGCAGGAGCAGGGCATCCCGCCGGCCGACGCCAAGGCGTCCCTGGCGGCCTACTCGAACCGGGTGACCCCGGTGGTGCCGGCGGACGTCGCACTGGAGCAGAAACTCGCCGACGCCTTCCTGGAGGCGAGTCAGATCACCAAGAAGGTCGACGTCAAGTCGATCGTCGACAACCTCCTCCCGGCCGGCTACGACAGCTCCAAGCTGAAGGTCACCTCATGAGCGCCAGACGGCGGCTCCACCTCAACGCCTTCCTGATGGAGGCGGGCCACCACGAGGCGGCATGGCGGCTGCCGCACAGCAACCCGCGGGCGGACTTCGACCTGCGGCACTGGATCGAGCTGGCGCAGCTGGCCGAGAGCGCCAAGTTCGACTCGCTGTTCCTCGCGGACGGCCCCGCGCTCATCGGCACCGGCGAGTTCCGTCCGCCGGGCCAGCTCGAACCGCTGACCCTGCTGACCGCCCTGTCCCAGGCCACCAGCAGGATCGGCCTCATCGCGACCGTGTCGTCGACCTACAACGAGCCCTACAACCTCGCCCGCCGGCTCGCCTCCGTCGACCACGTCAGCGGCGGCCGCGCCGGCTGGAACATCGTCACCTCGGCAGGCGCGGACGAGGCCGCCAACTTCGGCCTCGACGACCGCCCCGACCACGCCGAACGCTACGCCCGCGCCGACGAGTTCCTGAAGGTCGCCAAAGCCCTGTGGGACAGCTGGGAGTCGGAGGCCGTCGTCGCGGACCGGTCCACGGGACGCTACGCCGACCCCGAGCGCCTGCACCGGCTCGGCCATGAGGGCAGGTACTTCAAGGTGGCCGGACCGCTCAACGTCGAGCGCCCGCCGCAGGGTTACCCGCTGCTCGTCCAGGCCGGCTCCTCCGAGGACGGCAAGGACTTCGCGGCTCGTCACGCCGAGGCCATCTTCACCGCGCACACGACGTACGAGCGCGCAGCCGCCTTCTACGCCGACATCAAGGCCCGCACCCGGGCCGCGGGGCGCGACCCGGACGGTGTGATCGTCCTGCCGGGCATCGTCCCCTACATCGGGTCGACCGAGGCGGAGGCCCGGGCGCTGGCCCGGCAGTTCGACGAGCTGCGCGTCCCGGAGTACGGGCTGCGCCAGCTGGCCGCAGTGTTCGAGACCGAGCCATCGGTCTTCCAACTCGACGAGCCACTTCCGGACTTCATCCTTGCGAGGCCGAAACTGGAAGGCTCACAGAGCCGTTCCGACCTGATCATCGACCTCGCCGTGCGCGAGCAGCTGACGGTCCGGCAGGTCATCTCCCGGCTCGGCGGCGGACGCGGGCACTTCGAGTTCGTCGGCACGCCCGAGCAGATCGCGGACACGATCATCGCCTGGTTCGAGGGCGGTGCGGCGGACGGGTTCAACATCATGGCCCCCGCTCTGCCGTCGGGCCTGGCGGCCTTCGTCGAGCACGTGCTGCCGATCCTGCGCGGCAAGGGCCTGTTCCGCGAGGAGTACGAGGGCACGTCGCTGCGCGAGCACTACGGGCTGCCGGTCCCGGCGAACCAGTTCCATGCCTGACCGGCCTTCCACGGGCGTCCGCCCGCGCTGCGGGTAGCGGGCCTGCGCAGGACGTACGAGGACGGCTTCACCGCGGTGGCAGGGCTCGACCCGGACATCCCCGACGGCGCCGGCGGCGGCCCGGCGCGGAGTGAGGGGGGGTAGCCCGCAGTGGTGGGTAAAGCCGGGGTGGTGGTGGGGGTAGCAGGG
>NZ_JBFBBE010000089.1:0-25329 GCF_040682555.1 Streptomyces sp. NPDC051172 | reverse complement strand
TGCCGTATCCGGCCGCGGTGATGTTGGCCTGCACCGCGTTCTCCGTGGCGTCCGAGGGATAGCCGGAGGTCATGACGCCCTCGTAGAAGGTGCCGGCCGAGCCGTGGCTGTTGTCGCCGCCGATGCCGAGGATGATGGCACCCTCCTTCCTCATCGGGTTGTAGCCGGCGACGTTGGGACGCACCCCGTTGTAGAAGGTGGACAGGGAGCCGGACTGGGCGTTGCCGCCGCGGATGGCCCAGTGGTTGGGACCGCCCTTGATCACCGCGGTCAGGAAACGGTGGCTGATCGACGGGTCGTTCGCGTTGTAGTGCTGGTTGACGCCGGAGAACAGGCCGTTTTCGAGGTCGGCCATGATCCAGGGGCCGTTGCCGCTGCCGTAGCCCCAGACCTTGATGTTGCCGAAGTAGATGGCCTCCATGGTGCCGTTGCCGTTGTCCCGGCTGTTGGTCTCGGCGTTGCCGTAGTCGAAGCAGCAGCCGCCGTTGTAGTGCGTGCCGTCCAGGACCGCGTACATGCCCTCCGCCTGGTCGCCCTTCGCCACGCCGTTGGTGCTGTTGTTGCGGTATCCGGTGCCGGGCGCCACATAGACGCCGTACGCCTTGTGTCCGGCGACCGTGATGGGTGCCGCGGTCGCGTTGGCGAGGTTGTCGTAGCCGCCCGCGGCCGGGCCGGAGAAGCCGCCGGGGGGTGCCTGGGTGAGGCGGTTGTTGCGGCCGGACTGGTCGTAGATGACGGTGATCAGACAGCTGGTGCCGGCGCAGAACGAGTCCTGCGCCGCGGCGTTGGCGACCCCGCCCGCGCTGAGGACGCCGATGTCCCGGGTGGCGTTGTCTGAGGCGCGGCGCACCTGGTAGAGGGGCCCGTTGTAGGAGGAGTACAGGGCGCGGGTCGTGCTGTGGGCCGCCACGCAGGGGGTGCCGCCGGCGGCGTAGAGGTCACAGGGCAGCGAGGTGGCCGCGGGTGCGGCCGGTGCGGCGGCGGTGAGTAGGCCGAGGCCGAGTGCGGCGGCTGCGCCGGTGGCGAGCAGTGCGTGCCGCAGGGGACGTAACCGTGGACGGTGGGGCATGAGCGGCTCCTTCGGTGGTGGGGGGTCCGGTCTCGCTCAGTGCCGGGTCGAGGTCGCCGTCCGGAATGTCGAACGGCAATCGGAACCTCGGACTCTGAGGATGATAGGAACCCCGCCACAAACGTCAATGCCTGCCGCATGATTCACTGAAGTACCGCGACCATCGGCGAGTGGCTCGGGTGCGCGTCCACGCGCAGGCGCCGGTGGACGGTCCTGCTCTGCAGCTCCGCGGCGATGATGTGCCACAGCGCCCGGTGTGTGGAGTCGGAGATGTAGGCGTCGCCGTTTGTGCGGCCGGGTACCGCCGGCGGCACGCACCTGCTGTTCACCCCGGCCTTCCCGCCCCACAGCAGCAGCGCCGACCGGCTGGTCAAGGAGTGGTTCGGGCCCTGCTGTCGGCAGTTGGGCACCAGCCCGCAGTACGCCGTGCTGTCCACGCTGCTCGGGCAGTTGCGGGCGGAGTACGGCCGGCCGCAGCAGGAGGTGTCCACCGAGATCCTGCAACTCCTGCTCGCCACCGTGCTGTTGCAGGTCGACCGGCTGCCCCGCCCCGACGGCGGCGGCGACCCGCACGCGGGCGGCGAGGTGTACGCCCGCTTCCGCGCCGAACTGGAGCGTTCCTACGCCACCACCCGCCGCGCCGCCGACTGCGCCCACCGCCGGGGCTACACCGTCAAGACCCTCACCCGCGCCTGCGCGGCCGCCATCGGACAGCCGGTCAAACACGTCATCGACGGCCGCGTCGCCCTGGAGGCCCAGCGCCTTCTCGCGCACACCGACGAACCGGTGGCGACCATCGCCCGCCGCCTCGGCTTCGTCGCACCCACCGACTTCGGCAAGTTCTTCACCCGCCACACCGGCATGACGCCGGGCACCTTCACCAGTCGACCTCGCGGACGTCGACCAGGACGTCGAGCAGCGCGGTGAGCCGTTCGGCGTCAAGACGGCCGGAGAGCAGCTCTGCCTCGCGCGGCTCGCGGGACAGGACGTGGGCGAGTTGGGAGCGGGCCGGGTACCGGTCCTTCAGGTCGGCGAGGTCGTCGGCGAACATGGCGGTGCCGGTGCGGCGATTGCCGTACAGGAGCGTGAGGCCGCGTCGGCGTCGAGGACGGACGCGGCGATGGACAGCATCGGCGTGATGCCGGACCCGGCGGCGATGAGCACCTGGTGGCCGGGGCGGCCGACCTCGGTGAGATCTGGGGTGAACGCACCGGTCGGCGCCATGACTTGCAGGATGTCCCCGGGCCGCACGCCGTGCATGAGCCAGGAGGAGAACAGCCCGCCCGGACGACGCGCATGCCGTTGCGTGGCGTCGTCCCGGCCGGTGAGCAGATGGAGTAGGAGCGCCGTTCGTCGCGACCGTCGATCTCGCGGCGCACGGTGAGGCACTGACCGGGCAGGAAGGCGAACTCGTCGGCCAGGCGGTGGGGCAAGGGGCGCAACTGGGCGGTGTGCATCGGGCGCCGGCGCCCGTTCGCAACCCGGTTGATCTGGGGTTGCCCTGACGGAGGTTGGCTGACACGAACAGGGACGACGTGCGGCGGAAGGTGCATTTTTCCTTCCTTGCGGGCTCCTGATCGCCCCGTTCCAGGCCGACGAGCCGACCGGAGCCTGCCTGACGGGTCGTCTCAACGGGTGTCGTCGCGAAGCGCCTTGTCGATCTCGCCCAGCGCTCCGGTCAGTTGCATGTAGTCGTCAGCCGTCAGCGGCTTGACGAAGTACTTCTCCACCACCTGCGCGTGGACGGCCGCCGCCCGCAGGAACGCCGTACGTCCTTCGGGGGTCGGTTCCACCAGGACCACCCTCCGGTCCTCGGCGGACGGTACACGGCGGACCAGGCCGGCGTCCTCCATGCGGTCGATCAGACGGGTGGTGCCGCTGCTCGTGAGAGTGAGGTCGTCGGCCAACTGACGCTGGGAGACCTCCTCGCCGGGGCGGCGGCAGAGCCGTATCAACACCTCCAGCATGGTGTGGCTGATCCCGCACTCCTGCCGCAGCGCGCTGTCGATGCGCTGTTCCAGTCGCGTGGCAGATTTGATCAGCAGGCCGAAGTCCCGCACGAGCCGGCTGTTGGCGGCGCGGGCGGCGACTTCGTCGCTGGGTCGTGGCGTCGGATTCATCACCGCCGATTTTACTGTCTCCTCACCTACTGCTGTCTCAATCGCTGACTAGTCAATTGCTGACTGCTCATCTAAATTCTGGCTGGGCCCCCACACCGAGCGAGAGGGAGATCCCACATGGACCTGCAGTACTGGCTCGGCCGAGCCACCCATGCGATACAGGACTGGGCCGACGCCTTTGGTCCCCACCAACCCCACCCGTCCCTGCAGGTGGACGACGACCGCTTCGCCTCGGTCTTCGCGGGGTTCACCGAGAGGCTGAAGGACAACTATCCCTTGTTCCACCCGCACTACGCGGGCCAGATGCTCAAGCCGCCGCACCCCGCAGCGGTGGTCGGCTACCTCACCGCCATGCTGATCAACCCCAACAACCACGCCCTGGACGGGGGCCCCGCCACTGCCGCGATGGAACGGGAGGTCGTTGCGCGGCTCGCTGCGATGTTCGGTTACGACACCCACCTCGGCCACCTCACCACCAGTGGCACGATCGCCAACCTCGAAGCCCTCTTCGTCGCCCGCGAACTGCACCCCGGCCGCGGCATCGCCCACAGTGCCGACGCCCACTACACCCATGGCCGCATGTGTCACGTCCTGGGCATGACGAGCCATCCCGTCCGCACCGACCACCAGGGGCGGATGGATCTCGAAGCGCTGCAGGACGTACTGCGCACCGGGCAGGTGGGCACCGTCGTCCTCACCACCGGCAGCACCGGACTGGGCGCCGTCGACCCCGTCCACGAGATCCTTCCCCTGGCCGAGCGGTACGGCGTCCGCGTCCACGTCGACGCCGCATACGGCGGCTTCTTCACGCTCCTGGCCGGAGCAGACGGCATCGAGGGGCTGCCGCCCGAGCCCTGGCGGGCCATCGCACAGGCAGACTCGGTCGTGGTCGACCCCCACAAGCACGGCCTGCAGCCCTACGGCTGCGGAGCCGTCCTCTTCCGCGACCCCGAGGTCGGCCGCTTCTACCTCCACGACTCGCCGTACACCTACTTCACCTCCGCCGAGCTGCACCTCGGCGAGATCAGCCTGGAATGCTCCCGCGCCGGCGCCTCCGCGGCCGCCCTCTGGCTCACCTTCCAGCTCCTGCCGCCCACGCCCGAAGGCCTCGGCCAGGTCCTGGCGGCCGGCCGCCGAGCAGCCCTGAAGTGGGCGGACCTGATCGAGGCCTCAGACCTTCTGGAGCTCTACCAGCAGCCCCAGTTGGACATCCTCACCTACTTCCCCGCCGTCGATCCCGCGACCCTCAGTGGCATCGACGCGGCCTCCGCACGCATCCTGGCGGACGGCATGACGGCCCCCGATCCCGTGTACGTCAGCACCCTCAAGGCCGGCCAGGAGGCGTTCACCGCCCGCCACCCCAAGATCACAGCAGACACCGACGGAGCCCGGATCCTCCGCAGCGTCCTGATGAAGCCGGAGTCCGAACACCACGTCGAACACCTGCACAACCGGCTGGAGCAGCTGACCGGGTCCCGCTGACCAGCCACATCAGCTGAAGACGATCTCTGGGCGAAGACAGGCTCTGGGCGAGGAACGCCTAACGGAGAGCCTCCGTGCCGCCTTCCGTTTCCTGGTGGCTCGATCCGGTCGCGTATGCCAACGGAGGTGCGACTGCTTGCGCATCCGCTCCCTCGCCGACCCACAGGGCGATGAACAGCGCGGCGGTCGCTTCCAGGAGCCCCGCCCGTTCGAGACCCCCGCCGGCCACGGGTGCACAGCCCACGTCCTGCACCAGCTCGCGTACACGCGCGAGGGCCCTCTCGTCGTCCCCGCAGACAGGCACGGCCAGTGGCCGCCCGTCGAAGACGGGCGGCCGCATGCGCCACACGTCCTCGTGGCAGAGGTTGAAAGCCTTGATCACATGGGCTCCCGGTGCCGCCGCAGCCAGTTGCTGCGCGGCTGACGGGCCTCCTTCCGTCAGCAGTCGGAAGCCCGGCCCGACCGGGTTGGAGCAGTCGAGCAGCACCTTGCCCTCCAGGGCCGTGCGCAGTTCCCGTACCACGGCTGTTCCCGCCCCGAAGGGCAGCGCGGCCAGCACCACCTGACCGGACTCGGCAGCCGAACGCAGACTGCCATGCTTCACGCTGCCTCCGAGGCGCGCCGCCAGCCGCTCCGCCTTGTGTGCGTCCCGTCCGCCGATGGTCAACTCGTGGCCGGCCCGCGCCCAGTGGGTGGCGAGTGCGTCGGCCATGTTGCCCGTTCCCAGCACGCCGATTCTCATCACGCGTTTCCCCTTCCTGCCTGCTTCGACCGTTCACACCGACGCTAGAAGGCCGTTCGGGCACCATTTGGTACGTGACGACCGACGCCTTCCTTGCCGACTGCCGCGCCCGCCTCGCCTTCGACCTGCTCTCCAACACCTGGAACGCCGTGGTGCTCTGGGCGCTGCGCGACGGCCCCAGGCGTCCGGTCGAACTACGGGAGCGGATCGGGGGCATCAGCTCCAAGGTCCTCACCGAGACTCTGCGGCGGCTGCAGTTCAACGGACTGGTCGACCGGCAGGCAGACCCTGGTGCGCCATCACGGGTCCGGTACCAACTGACAACTCTGGGCCGGACCTTGCTGGCGCCCATCGACGCCGTCGGCGCATGGGCCTTCGAGCACGGCGATGAAGTCATGGCAGCCCAGGAAGCAGCAGCCACTCCCGCCTCGCAGTCCTAGCCTCCCCCCGTATGTCATTCGGTGAGTCGCCCACTGCCGGCTGTGCGAGCAGGCATGGCCCGCCGTGACCACTCCGGCGAAGGGAACGAAAGCCTTGCAGCCCGAGCAGGAAGCGTCCGTACCGCAGGTGATCTCCGAGCCCGTTCCTCCCTACGACTCCGGCCACAGCAGCGCCCCGGCCTGGAACCCGACATGCGCACCGCCCCGCGCTACGGGCCGAGCCGATACCGCCCGGCCGGAAAGCTGAAGGACAAGGTCGCTGGTGCGGCGCGAGGTGCAGGAGCAGGGCCGGCGCTGTCTGCTGCTGCCCGGCGACCAGACATCAAGCTGGAGCTGGAGCAGCTGACCGCCGAGGTCTTCGACCGCACGCTCAAGGTCAACCGCTACGCGATCATCGCCACCGCGACCGAGGAAGCGCTGAAGGGCAGCGAGACGGTGATCGACTACGCGGCCTCCAAGGCGGCGTTGATCACCTGGACCAGGTCCGTCGCCATACATCTGGCCCGGCGGGGCGTTCGCGCGAACGTCGTGGCACCCGGTACGACCTGGACGCCGCTCAATGAGGCGGACCGGTACATGCCCCCTGACGGCCTGGCCCACATCGGGAGTGACGCACCACTGGGCCGCGCGGCCCAGCCGGAGGAGATCGCCCCGACTTGCGGCATGGTGGAAACGGAGTAAAAGACCCGCATTGAACGCCCAATGCCGGGTAGTTCGAGTACTGACTGCTTCGGTATGGAAAGGGATGAACCGTGATGATGTCTCACGCACTCGAGCGACGCGTGCTCGTCATCACGCTGTACGACGACCCCGGCATCGACACGAGGGCGGCTCTGTTCGCTGAGATCAGCGATCTCGTCCACGGGTACAAGCCGGCTTCGGTCGTGATCGTCCTCGACCGGCCCGCGCCCGCTCAGGCGGCGCTCAGCGTGGTCCGGCGTGTCCACCGACTGTGCAGCAGCCTCGACCTGGTGATGTCCGTGGCCACTCGGAGCGCGCCCGTACGACGACTCCTTGCGGCCGGGGCCGACGCGGAGGACGACATCCGACTGGTCATCCATGCCCGCGCCGACACGGCGATCGCGACGGCCACCGCGCTGACCGCGGCGGCATGACCCGTGTGACCTGGGCTTTCAAAGCGGCCGGACGATACGGGTGAATCATCCCGGACGGGGCACTTGGTCGGCATGGCACATCCCTCGCCAGCACCCGGCTCCCCTGGAATGTCCACGTTCTCGTCCCGGTACGAGCTGGCCGCCCTGGTCGCTGTCCGGCGGAGACTGTACGTCCGCTGGTCAGTGGGACCCGAGGAGGACCTGGCCGCCTCGTCCAGCACGGACGACCTCACCGGTGTGCCGCTGCCAGGGCTGTCCGCGAACCCGCTCGACATCGAGGACTGGTGGGGAGATCGCCCTGCGCACATCTGGGTCGCCCGGAGACTGTACGACTACTCCCACCTGCCGCGGGTCAGGGGCGTCCGTATCCGCCCCTGGGTGCTGACGGCCAAGGAGGCAGGCCGCGGGCCCGACAACGAGCCGCTGGTCACGGATGTCCAGCCGCTGGGGTGGATCAGCCCGCAAGTGATCACCGAGGCCGACACGGTCGTCACACGGCAGCAGGGCTCCTGGGGCCCGCTGAACCGGGACAGCGCCGTCGAGGACTGACGGGTTCGATCCGGCGAGGCCTCGATACCGGCTTCACGGACGGGTACCCGGAGGCCGCGCACCTGCTGGCAGACGTCTCTGCCCAGCCGCACGACGACGCCTCCCCGCCACCGACCGGATCGGTGTCCGCCTCGCCTTCCGCCGCCACGGTGACCCTGCCGCCGAAGCATGTGCAGTGGGCACCAGACCGGCGGCGCGTACCCCCTGGCGGCCGGTGCCCGGGTCGTGAGCCGCGACCACGACAGCCAGCCCGCGAGCTGCTCCTGCGCGACGCCAAGGCCGACGTCGTGTACGACGAGGACTGGGGTGAGGCGATCCTGGCCATCCGTCCGTCCTTGGGCCCGGACTTCGTCGTGGCCGAGGAGCGCGCCGAGCGGGACGAACGCGGAGAGTTCGCAGAGGCATACGGCGACAACGTGCTCGTGCTCGAGTACACGGCGAAGGGCCTGGCGAAAGCGTGCACCGACTGGGGCGGCACTCTCAGCATCGTCCGCCGTGTCGAGTCGGTCGTGCCCGAGGGCGCCGGCGGCTACGTGCACCAGACCTGCTGACGCCCCGTCGTCCCACGTGAACTGCCTGGTGTTTTTGGGGAATTGTGGTTTGCACTTTGCCTGTGCTTGCGTTGCCCGCGCCGCTGCCCCGACCTAGCCTCACCTGCGAAGCCGTCGGAAGGGCAGGCATGCTGAAGACCGTCCGCGAGCAGGCATCGGGTCTCACGAAAGATCAGCGCAATGCTTTTGTCGCCGCCTACCTGGGCTGGGCGATGGACGCCTTCGACTACTTCCTGGTGGTCCTCGTCTACAGCGAGATCGCCGACGACTTCCATGTCTCCCTCACCGACATGGCCTTCCTCACCACCGCCACCCTGGTGATGCGCCCGGTGGGTGCCCTGCTCTTCGGCATGTGGGCGGACCGCAAGGGCCGACGGCTCCCACTGATGGTCGACGTCTGCTTCTACTCGGTCGTCGGGTTCGCCTGCGCCTTCGCGCCCAACTACGCCGTACTGCTGGTGCTGCGCCTGCTCTACGGCATCGGCATGGGCGGCGAGTGGGGCCTGGGCGCGGCGCTGGCCATGGAGAAGATCCCGGCCGAGCGGCGCGGTTTCTGGTCGGGGCTGCTGCAGAGCGGGTACTCGCTGGGGTACCTGCTCGCCGCCGTGGCGTTCTTCGGCATCGAACCCGCCTTCGGCTGGCGGGGGTTGTTCGCCTTCAGTCTGGTGCCCGCCCTCGTCGCCCTGTGGGTGCGGACCCGGGTGGAGGAGAGCGAGGTGTGGGAGAAGAGCGTGGCGCTCAATCGCACACCCGCCTACCAGGTGTTCAAGAACCCGGCGGTGCTCAAGCGCTTCGTCTATCTGGTCGCGCTGATGACCGCCTTCAACTGGATGTCGCACGGCACCCAGGACGTCTACCCGACCTTCGTCAAGAAGGGCCTGGGCCTGTCCCCGGACACCGCGATCTCCATCGCCGTGGTCTACAACATCGGCGCCATCATCGGAGGCATGGTGCTCGGCGCCTACTCCGAGAGGCTGGGCCGCCGCCGCACGATCATGGTCGCGGCTGCCGCGGGACTGGCAGTGGTGCCCTTCTTCGTGCTGTCCACCGCCGTCGGCTGGCTGATGCTCTCCTCGTTCCTGATGCAGATGTGCGTACAGGGCGCCTGGGGTGTCATCCCCGCGCATCTGACCGAGATGAGCCCCGATGCGATCCGGGGCTTCTACCCGGGTGTCACCTACCAGCTGGGGAACCTGATCGCCGCCCTCAACCTGCCGATCCAGGAGGCCATCGCCGAGCGGCACGGCTATCCGGCGGCGATGTCGTGGACCGTGGTGCCCGCCCTGGCGGTGGTGATCGTCCTGAGCGCCGTCGGCAAGGAGGCCAAGGGCATTCGGTTCGGCAGCACCGGTACGCACGTCCCGAGCACGGCAACGGCCGACACCGCCTAGCGGAACACCGATCGACGCGCCGACGGCCTAGCGCAGAGCCAGCCGACCGCGGAACTTCTCCGGCACCGGCGCGAACCGCAGCGCCATGGTGATGTCCTCCGGCCGTTCCACCTCCAGCCGGTAGCGGGTGCACAGCAGGTGACACAGGGCCATCAGCTGGACCGTGCCGAGATTCGCGCCGATGCATTTCTTCGGCGCCCAGCCGAACGGCACGTAACAGGTGCGGTCCGCCGGGCCGTGCGGCGCGCCCGGCAGGAAACGGTCCGGATCGAAGACGTCGGGCTGTTTCCAGATCCGCTCGTCACGGTGGATCATGTGCGGGCTCAGCAGATACCACTGCCCCGGCTCCAGGCGGGTGGCTCCCAGGTCGAAGCCGAACTTGGAGCGCCGCACCAGCAGCAGCGGCGGGCTCCACATCCGCAGCACCTCCTTCACGAACCGGTGGGTCACCGGGGCGACATGCGTGGGCGCCGCGCGGAACTCCGCCGGATCCACGGCGCGCAGCTCCTCCGAGAGCCGTCGCTGCCACTCGGGATGCCGGACGAACTCGTAGAGCAGGCTTGCGGCGGCGGTGCCCGGCGGGCCTCCGATGGCGGTCAGGACGGCGGTGACGACGTCCAGCGCGCGGTCCATGCCGAGCTCCGGCAGCAGATCCACGAAGGGGTCGGCGAGGTCCGGCTCGCGCCGGCGCCGGCCGTCGGCGCGCTGTCGCAGAACCCGGCGGACCACCAGCCCGGACCGTAACTGTACGGCGATGAACCGCAGATGGTGCCAGGTGCTGCCGGGTTCGGGCGAGACCAGCCGCAGCAGCTTCATCTCCAGGTCCCGGCGCACCAGGTCCGCCTCGCCGGAGGTCAGGCCGCTCAGCGCGACGGGCAGCAGCGACCGCAGCGTCACATCCTGCGTGAGCATGGTCAGGTCGACGTCCTCGCCGACCCGGGCATCCATGATCCGCTCCATGCGCTCGATCAGCCGGCCGTGGTGCTCGGCCGTCGCGAGGGTGTGCAGCTGGGTCAGCCACGCGGAACGGATGCGGCTCCACCGCATCTCGGGGCTGTGACGCCGGCGCACCATGTCGACGAGGCGGTCGTGCATCACGAACCGGTGCCAGTTCGTGGCGCTGACGTGGCACGCCGCCTCCGGCTCGAACACGCCGAGCCGCTGGTCGTCCACCCAGAAGATCCCGTCCTCCTGGGCGCTGCGCATCCGCATGAAGCGCAGGAAGTCCTCGGGGTGTTGCGGGGTGGTCATCACGTTCCCCTCGTGGGGCGCGGGGAGCCGGCCCA
The DNA here is from genome assembly GCF_040682555.1 of Streptomyces sp. NPDC051172. Classification (NCBI taxonomy): domain Bacteria; kingdom Bacillati; phylum Actinomycetota; class Actinomycetes; order Kitasatosporales; family Streptomycetaceae; genus Streptomyces; species Streptomyces sp. NPDC051172. The sequence continues at coordinate 14,584 of NZ_JBFBBE010000089.1, read as the reverse complement.
GTGGCGTCTCCCCGCGCAGGGCCGGTCAGATGTGGTGGTACAGGTACCAGAAGTATTCGTACTGGCCTCGGATGTTGAGGACCGACTTCGCCTTGAGATACAGCGCGCGCATGGTGGTTCACCTCCTTTCCGGGCAGCCGTCGGGAAGGCTCAGCGTCGCGGTGAACCGCGGCGGAGCCAGCGCCGGACCCACCTGGGGCCCGTCGCCGTCATGGGGGGCGACCGACACGCGCCAGTCACGGGAGAGCAGACCGACGAGGTCCTCCAGCAGCCGCACGGTGACGGTCGCGCCCGCGCAGGTGTGCGGTCCGTGTCCGAACGGCAGATAGGCGGCGTCGGGCACCCCCGTGGCCCAGCGCTGCGGGAGGAACTCGTCGGGCCGCTCCCAGTGCCCGGGGTGCCGGTGCACCAGATAGCTGCACACCAAGAGCCGGTCCCGGGGCGTCACCTGCGTCCCGCCCACCTCCTGCACCCGGCTGGGCGTGCGGGCGAACAGCCATGCCACCGGCCACAGGCGCAGTGTCTCGCGCACGGTCCAGCTCGGGTCGGCCGCGGCGCGGTCGGGGTGCGTGCCCAGCAGATGGACGGACCAGCCCAGCGCGAAGCCGATCGATCCGACCGTGGCGAACAGGAAGGACAGATAGACCTCGACGAGATCGTCCGGATCCGCTGTCGGGCCGCCCCCGTCGACGACGACGTCGACGAGGTCGCGCGGCCCGGTGCCGCCGCCGTGCTGCCGCAGCCGCTCCTGGCGGGTGCAGATCTCCGTGTGCAGGGCCCGCAGCGCACGGCGGCGGAAGATCAGCCGGGAGGCGGCCGAGTGGCGCCGTCGCGCACCCGCCAGCACCGCGCGGGCGACGATCGCGTCCACGGTCCGGTGCAGGTGGCCCGGTGCCTCGCGGTGCAGCAGCGCCTCCCGCAGATGCCGCAGCACGAGCAGGTTCCCGGCATCCGGCCACTCGCTGTGCGGTGCGAGCAGCTCGCCAACCAGGCCCGGCAACTCCGAACGCTGAGCGTCGAGATGACGTCGCATCAGCTCACGCGCCGCACGGCCGATGGCGATCTGTGCGGAACGCGGCCCGAAGACGCCGTGGCGGTTGTGGAAGAAGTCGGACGTCTCCACGACGGTGCCGTGCCGGTTGCCCAGCACCGCCCGGACCGCCTCGGGCTCGGCCACGCACACCGCGCCCGTGGCCGAACGCCATACGTCGTGCGCCTCGTCGAACTCCGCCGCCAGCAGGGCCAGCCGGTCGCCGCGGTGGTGACGCGGGCCTTCGCCGTTCACGGGACGTGCCGGCGACGACTTCATGGTGCCCTCCGTGGGTGGTGGTGCGGATGGCGGTCCGCGGGGACCGCGGGACGCCGGCAGCGGATGCGGTGTGCGTAGCCTCCGGCCGACGGACACAGCTTGCTGAGCGGACTCCGCGCTGTCGCCTGCTGTGCCGGTGAGCGGAACGCCGGACCGCAACCGGCCGAGCCCGTGAGCGCCCCCCGCCTGCACGACTGCATCCGGCACGCCCTCGCAAGGGCTTGTTCGAGGGCTCTCAGCGGTGCCGTGCGGCGCGCTCGCGTGGCCGCCGGGTCCTCTCCCTTGGCTCCACCACCAGCCCGCTCAGGCGCCTTGCGGTGGCACGGCGGCTCGGCGCCGCAGGTCGTACCTGTCCGGTGGACGACGACGAGGGGTCGTTCGCCGGCTCTCAGCGGTGGCGGCCGAGTGCCGTTGTGATGGCCGTCGCCGCCCGGCGGGCCGGGTCGGTGAGGCGTTCCAGGCGGTGGCCGGGGTCGGTCAGGACGCTCAGGGCCGCCACAGGTACGCCGTCCGCCGCGTACACGGGTACGGCCGTACAGCACACCCCCTCCAGCACCTCCTCCCGGTCGTAGGCGGCGCCGTACTCCCGGATCCGCGCGGCCTCGTCCGGCCAGGCCCGGGGCAGCGGACCGAGCGGCAGGCCGGGCTCGGCCCAGGCGGTCAGCACCTTGCCGGCCGCCGTGCACCAGGGCCAGGTCTGACGGTCGTCGGGCACCGGTGGCGGGACGTCCGCGGTGGTCGACCAGTCCAGGATCAGCGTCTGCCCCTGGTGCAGCACGGCGAGGCCGACCGTCATGCCGGTGACGGCCGCCAGTCGTCGCAGCGGCCGCTCGGCGGCCGACCGCAGGCCCGGGTGGGGCTGCCAGCGGTGGCCCAGTCGGAACATGCCCGGGCCGATGCGGTAGTGGCCCGCACTGCGTTCGACGGCCCCCAGCTCCACGAGCTGGTCGAGCAGCCGGTAGGCGGTCGTCTTGGGCAGACCACACACCGAGGCCAGCACGGTCACGCCCGCCCCCTCCTCCTGGCGCAGAGCGTTCAGCAGGGCGAAGGCGCCCTCCAGGACACTGCGTCCGGCCGTCGCAGCCGGCGCCCCGTCCGCGCCGGGCAAGGGCGCGCTGCTCAGCGGTCCGATCCGGGCCGGTGCCGAGGCGGTCGCAGTCGCCGTATTCGATCGATGCACGTGTCAACCCCCGTGTTCACGTGTGAGCCCCGTTCAGTGGCTGTGCGGATCGCGGTCGCGCATGCGCCGTGCTGCCGTACCGGCGCGGGCACCGCTCCCGTCAGGGTGGGGGGCACGGGTGGGCCGAGATTTTGCCGAAAGCTTGTCGCCCTGCTCGCCGGGGTGAGGGGACCGTGGAGGAGATGTGAACGGGGGGTGGGTGCAGTGCTGCTGCTGTGTCTGTCGGGACCGGTGGAAGTGCTGGTGCGGGAAGCGCCGGTGGATCTGGGTCCGCCCCAACGCCGGGCGGTACTGGCCGCGTTGGCCGTGGACGTCGGCCGACCGGTACCGCTCGAAGTGCTCGTCGACCGGATCTGGGGCGCCGATCCGCCGGAAGGCGCCCGCCGCTCCCTGTACGCGCACATCGCCCGCATCCGGCGGCTGGCCGAGCGCCTGGAGGACGTGGGCGAGGGACGATTACCGGTGCTGCGCCGCTCCGGCGGCTACCAACTGGACCTCGACCCCGACCGGATCGACCTGCACCGCTTCCATCGCCTGGCCGCACTGGCGCGCGACGACACACAGCCCGGACCGACGCGTGCCGCGCTGCTGCGTGAGGCCCTCGAACTGTGGCGCGGCGAGCCCCTCGCCGGACTCCCGGGAACCTGGCCCGCGCGGATGCGTGAGACCTGGCGCAGGCAGCGCGTGGATGCCGCCCTGCGGCTGGCGGACCTGGAGATCCGCGGCGGCGACCCGGCGGCCGTCGTGGACAGGCTGACGGACCTGCTGGACGAGTACCCGCTCACCGAACCCCTGGCGGAAGCCCTGATGCGCGCCCTGCACGCGGCCGGTGACAGCGGCGAGGCGTTGCGCTGCTATGCGCGGACCAGGCGGCGCCTGGTGGAGGAGCTCGGCACGGAACCCGGGCGTCGGCTGTGGGAACTGCACCAGGAGATCCTCCGGCAGCAACCCGTCGAACACCTGCATGAACACGGGGCGGCTCCCGCTCTTCCGGCCGCTGCGGCGACCCGGCCGCCTCCCACCGCCCGCGGCGACGGTCATCGGCCGACCCCTGGGGCCATCAGCCTCCCGTACACCGCACCAGCTCAACTCCCCATGGGTGTAACGGGTTTCACCGGCCGTACGAACGAACTCGCCCGTCTGGACGCGCTGCTGGCGGACGCCGACCGACACCCGGCGGCGGTGGTCGTGTCGGCCTTGTCGGGCATGGGCGGAGTGGGCAAGACCGCGCTGGCGGTGCACTGGGCACGGCAGGTGCGCCCGGCGTTTCCCGACGGGCAGCTGTATGTGAACCTGCGCGGCTTCGACCCCGGCGGCGCGCCCCTGACCGCGGACCGGGCCGTACGCGGATTCCTCGACGCGCTGGGGGTGCCCGCCACCCGGGTGCCGGAGTCACTCGACGCGCAGGTGGGCCTGTACCGCAGCCTGCTGTCCGGCCGGCGGGTCCTCGTGGTGCTCGACAACGCCCGTGACGCCGATCAGGTGCGGCCGTTGCTGCCCGGCGCGCCGGGCTGTCTGGCCGTGGTCAGCAGCCGCAGCCCGCTGACCGGACTGGCCGCCGCGGAGGGAGCACATCTGCTCGCCCTCGACCTGCTCACCGCCGAGGAGTGCCGCGAACTGCTCGCCGCCCGCCTGGGCGCCGCACGGGTGGCGGCCGAGGCCGCCGCGGTCGACGAGATCGTCGTGCGCTGTGCCGGGCTGCCCCTCGCGCTCGCGGTCGTCGCCGCCCGCGCCGCCGCCCGCCCCGCGGTGCCGCTGGCCGGCTTCGCCGAGGAACTGCGTACCGCCGAGCGCATCCTGGACCCCCTGGACACCGGTGATCCGGCCACCGCGGTACGGACGGTCTTCCACTGGTCGTACCGCACACTCAGCCCACAGGCCGCACGCCTGTTCCGGTTCCTGGGCCTGCATCCCGGCCCCGACGCCGACCTGACGGCCCTCGCCGCCCTCGCCGGAACCGGGGCGGGCCAGGTGCGGGCGCCGGTGGCGGAACTGACCGCGGCCCATCTGCTGATCGAGCACGCACCCCGGCGCCACACCTGCCACGACCTGCTGCGGGCCTACGCCCTCGAACTGGTCGCCGAGCACGACGACGAACCCGCCGTGCAGGCCGCGACCCGCCGCTGCCTTGACCACTACCTGCACACGGCGTACGCGGCCGACGCCCTGCTCACCCGACGTTGCCACCCGATGACCCTCGCCCCGGCCGAGCCCGGCGCCCAGCCCCACCGACCGGCCGACTCCGACGAGGCATTGGCATGGCTGACCGCCGAACAGGCGGTCCTGTTCTCCGCCGTGGAGCACCCGCGACCCGGCTTCGACCAATACACCTGGCAGTTCGCCGCGACCCTGACCACGTTCCTGGAACGCCAGGGCAACTGGCAGGCTCTCACCGGCGTCCACACCGCCGCCCTCGACGCCGCGGTGCACCACCAGGACCTGGCCGGGCAGGCGGCCGGCCACCGTGGCCTGGGACTGGCCCGCTTCCAACTGCGCGATCCGCAAGGTGCCCGCCACCACTTCACCCGCGCCCTCGACCTCTTCCGGCAGCTGGACAACCACGCCGGTCAGGCCCGCACCTGCCAGAACCTGGCCAAGATGGCCTGGGCGCACGGTGCGCCCCGCGAAGCACTGCAGCACGCGCGCCGCGCGCTCGAACACTTCCTGCTCGCCCACGACCGCGGCGGCCAGGCGGTCGCCCTCAACGACATCGGCTGGTACCTCGCCGAAATCGGCGAACTGCGCCAGGCGCTCGACCACTGCCGCCGTGCACTGCCGCTGGTCCAGGCAACGGGCGACCTCAGCGGCCAGGCCCACACCTGGGACAGCCTCGGCTACATCCACCGGCACCTGGGCCGCCACGCCACCGCCGTGGAGTGCTACCACCGGGCCCTCGCCCTCTTCCGCAAGACCGGCGACCGCCGCAGCGAGGCCATCGGCCTCACCTACCTCGGCGACACCCACGAGGAGGCGGGCGCCCCCGGCCCCGCTCTCGACGCCCGGCGGCGCGCCCTGGACCTGTTCGACGAACTGGGCCTGCCCGAGGCCGACACCCTGCGCACCAGACTCCGCAACCAGGCAACGGACTCGACGGCACCACTGGGAGCCCTGTAGGAGCCCTGTAGCGGGCACGACGGCAGTTCGCCCGTTCGGGCCGGCGGTCGTCGGCCCGATCCGGCGTGTCTTCCTTGCCCGATCGCCGCTCGTCGTACTCACTCCCCGCCTTCCGCACCCGTTGGCATGCCCACCGGGTGACAGGCGGGTGAAGCCTGAGGTGCAGTCCGCTTCCCGGGGCATGCATGAGGATCCCCGGCCGGACGGCGGGGCTCCATGCGCGGGAGGCGAGAGTGACGAACCAACGAGCCGATCAGGGCGGCCCACACACCCCCAGGGTCCCGGTGCTCATCGTCGGGGGCTCCCTGGTCGGCCTGTCGACCTCGTTGTTCCTCGGGCGGCTGGGCGTGCGCCACCTGCTGGTGGAGCGTCACACCGGCACCTCCATCCACCCGCGCGGCCGCGGCAACAACATCCGCACCATGGAACTGTTCCGGGTTGCGGGAATCGAGCCGGCGATCCATGCGGCCGCCGCCACCCTCGCCGACAACCACGGCATCCTGCAGACCCCCACTCTGGTCGGCGACGACGCGGGGGAGTGGCTGTTCCGGGAGATCGACCCCGGTGGCGGACTGGCCCGCTTCAGCCCCGGCGCCTGGTGTCTGTGCAGCCAGAACGACCTGGAGCCGGTCCTCCTCGAACAGGCCGCGGCGCTCGGCGGCGACCTGCGCTTCGCCACCGAACTCATGTCGATCGAGAGCGACCCCACCGGCGTCACCGCGGTGGTCAAGAGCCGGGAGACGGGCGAGCACAGCACCGTCCGCGCGGACTACCTCGTCGCCGCCGACGGCCCCCGCAGCCCCGTCCGAGAGCAGCTCGGCATCGGCCACAGCGGGCCCGGCGACCTGTTCCACAACGTCAGCATCACCTTCCGCTCCCGCCACCTCGCGGACGTCGTCGGCGACCGCCGCTTCATCGTCTGCTACCTCACCGACCCGGACGCCGACGGCGCCCTGCTCCCGGTGGACAACCATGAGCACTGGGTCTTCCACGCCCCCTGGCACCCCGAACACGGCGAAACGCTGGAGGAGTTCACCGACCAGCGGTGCATCGAGCACATCCGCCGCGCGGTCGGCGTACCGGACCTGGACGTGGAGATCACCGGCCGGGCGCCCTGGCACGCCGCCCAGCGCGTCGCCCGCAGCTACCGTTCCGGACGGGTCTTCCTGGCCGGCGACTCGGCCCACGAGATGTCGCCCACCGGGGCCTTCGGCTCCAACACCGGAATCCAGGACGCCCACAACCTCGCCTGGAAGCTGGCCGCGGTGCTCGGCGGCTGGGCCGGAGAGGGCCTGCTGGACTCCTACGACGCCGAGCGCCGGCCGGTGGCGGAGGCGACCAGCGCCCGGGCCGCCGACCGGTCGGCCGAGCACAGCCACCCCGGGTTCACCCCGCCGCCCGACGCCGGCGGCGGCCCCCGGCGCGGCATCCTCAACGTCGCCCTCGGCTACCGCTACCGGCAGGGCGCCGTCCTCGGCACCGACCCGGCGGCCGCGGTCGTGCCGGAGAACCTGGAGCTGACCGGCGAGCCCGGCAGCAGGGCGCCCCACCTGTGGGTGCGGCACGGGGCCGAACGGGTCTCCACCCTCGACCTCTACGAACGGTCCCTGGTCCTGCTCAGCGACGCCGGCGACCCGAGCGGATGGCACCGGGCCGCCGGCCGCCTCGCCGACGAGCTGTCGGTGCCGATCCGGTCGTACCGAGTGGGCAGCGGACCCGGGGCCGAACTGGTACCGGAAGGGGATGCCCAGTGGACGGAGCGGCATGGCATCACGGCCGGGGGAGCCGTGCTCGTGCGGCCCGACGGGTTCGTCGCATGGCGGTCGCCCGGCCCGGACCAGGACGCCGAACAGGTACTGCGGCAGGTCCTGAAAACCGTGCTGTCACTGACCTGATCACCCACGGCGGAACTCCTGTCTCAACCCTTGGTCCTGTCACCCAGGTGATCGCCTCGACTGGTGGTGAGGTGGCGACTGACTGACGGTGGTTCACGTCGGGGTCCGGTCAAGTCAGCTGATGAAGTACCAGCTGCCGGGCCTTGGCGGAAGGACGTTCCTATGCGTTCTGCTCGCATTTTTCTGGCCACAGCGGCGGCTTCCGCCGTCCTCGCCATCGGTGCGCCCGGCGCCTTCGCAAACGGTGGCGACGGGAATCACGACGGTTCTTCGCACGGCAAGGAGCACGGGAAGGAACACGGCAAGGAGCACGGCAAGGAGCACGGCAAGGAGTCCAGGCACGAGGAGCCGCGCGGCGGCGTGCACGCCGGTGGCGGTGCGCTGACCGCGGTGAAGGACGCAGGCGACTGGGGCGGCTCGCGGGACCCGAAGACGGACCCGGACACCTACCGGGACGATTCGTGGGGCAGCGACCACGGGGGCCGTGACGAGGACGGTGGCGGCCGCGGCATCGACCACGAGAAGCCCCATGGCGGCATGCACACCGGCGGCGGGGCCCTCGCGGCGCCGACCGCGACCGCGGGCGGGCTGGCCGTGCTGGGCGTCGTCGCCACCGGGCTGTATGCGGCGCGCCGCAAGAGGCCGGCCGTGGGCACGGCCTGACCCGTGCCCGGTGCAATAGCGCAGCCGCGGCCGTCACTCGAGCCCCGTGCGGCGGCCGCGGCGTAGCGCTCCGCTGGGGGCCGCGCCGGAAGGGCCGCGCGGCCGTCGACCGTCTGCGGCGCCGTCGTGGCCGGTCGCTCCCAGTGGTGGAGCCGCACATGGATGCGGCCCCGCGCCCCTTCCGGGCGCTGCCGCACCGCAGCGGATTGCGCCCGATCTGCTCAGCGCCCCGCCGTGCCTGAATGAGGTGCTCTCCCATGGCAGTTCCTCCCCCCTCTCCCCCCTCTGACGACCAACCGGCGCCCACCGAACCGGGAGTGCCCCGCTCGGGCGTGGTGATGATCTGCGCCGCCGCCTGCCTGGTGCTCGCAGCGAGCATGATCAGCGGACAGGACACGTCCGCGGACGCCTCCCACTCGCAGTCCGCCGCGTCCGTCCGGCACTCCGCCACGGCGACCATGTCCCCGGTGCAGGCGGTGGGCAAGCACCTTCCCCGTTCCATGCCCGTGCGCCTGCGCATCCCCAAGATCTGGGTCGACGCCCCCTTCACGGGCCTGTCCATCGGCCCCAACGGACAGCTGCAGCCTCCCCCCGGCAACGACACCAACCTCGTCGGCTGGCACACCAAGGGAGCCTCCCCCGGAGAGACGGGGACCGCGATCATCGCCGGGCACGTCGACACCAAGACGTCCGCGGCCGTCTTCGCCAATCTCGGCCAGCTGACCAAGGGCGACGTCTTCTACGTCCAGCGCGCCGACGGGCGCACGGCGACCTTCCGGGTCGACAGCGTGGAGACCTTCGAGAAGGACGACTTCCCCAGCGACCGCGTGTACGACGACACCCCCCAGGCCCAGGTGCGGCTCATCACCTGCGCGGGCAACTACGACCGGTCGGCCATGGACTACACGGACAACCTGGTGGTCTTCGCCCACCTCGTCTGAGCATCACCCGCGTAGGCCATACGAGTCGCGCGCTTCGGGCCACGGGGACACGATCGAGGAACGCCGACGCCGCCGAACGCGGCCGACGTCGGCTTCCGCCCCCGCGAAGGAGATGTGCGCAGGATGACGACCACGTCCGAACGTGTTTCCCGTCCGCCGGCCCGACAGGTGTCGCCCCGGGTCTCCCAGACCGTGTTCGACGGCTCCAGACTCCGGGTCGTCCTGCTGGTGGACGTCTACGACGGAGCCCAGCAGCAGTTCCTGGAGGCGTACGAGCTCCTGTGCAACCAGGTCGCCTCCGTCCCCGGACATGTCAGCGACCAGCTGTGCCAGTCCATCGAGAACCCCTCCCAGTGGCTCATCACCAGCGAGTGGGAGAGCGCCCCGCCGTTCCTCGCCTGGGTCAACAGCGAGGAACACGTGCGGATGGTGGAGCCGCTGCACAGCTGTGTCCGCGACACCAGGTCGCTGCGCTTCCACATCGTCCGCGAGACCGGCGGCCCGGCCCTCGCCGAGCCCGGCAAGCGCCGGCTCCAGGCGGCACCCAGGATCGGCGACGGCCTGATCCGGCACGCTCTGACCTTCACCGTCACACCGGGCAGCGAGGAGAAGGTCGCGAAGATCCTCGCCGACTACGCCTCGCCCGAGCCGAAGGTCGACGACTCCACGAGGCTGTGCCGCACCTCGCTGTTCATGCACGGAAACCGGGTCGTACGGGCCATCGAGGTGCGCGGCGACCTGCTCGCCGCACTGCGCCATGTCGCCCGGCAGCCCGAGGTGCGCGCCGTGGAGGAGGCCATCAACCCGTACCTGGAGCAGGACCGGGACCTGGACGACCCCGAATCCGCCCGCGTCTTCTTCACACGGGCCGCGCTGCCCGCCGTCCACCACGTGACGCTGGAGCAGCAGGACCCGCAGGAGGAGCGGCACGCCCTGTCCTATCCGGTCCGGCCCGGCTGCGGCATGCGCCTGGCCGAGGCGCTGGCCCGGCAGGACGAGGCCGCGGTCGACGACCCGCGCAGCCCGATCCTGCGCAGCACCGTCTTCCAGCGCGACGACGTCGTCGTACGGCTGATCGACGTACGCGGCGGACTGGCGGCCGCCGACCCCGCCCTCGCCCTCGGCCTCCAGGACCCCGGGCGGCTGGCCGAGCTGACGACCTTCCGCATCGACGCGTCCGCGCCCCTGCACGGCGAACTCGCACGCTGCATCGGTCTCGCCCGCATGGACCTCGTCACCGACCGCCGCTCGCCCGAGGCCTGAGCTGCCCTCAGCCGGCCGTGGCGGCCACCGCCCCCATGTCGATGCAGGACCTGATCGGAGGAACGCCGTGATCACATCCCGTCCCAGAATCGTGGATCTCAGCGAGGTCGAGCCCAACCGTCGGCGTGGCGGCGACCTGCGTGCCATGCTCACCCCCGCCACGGTCGGCTCCACCAGCGGATTCATGGGCGTCGCCATCGTCCAGCCCGGCGAGCGCATCGGGGAGCACTACCACCCGTACTCCGAGGAGTTCGTGTACGTCGTGTGCGGGGACCTGGAGGTGGACCTCGACGGCGTCCCTCAGCCGCTGCGGCCCGAACAGGGCCTCATGATCCCCATGCACATGCGGCACCGCTTCCGCAACGTCGGCAACGTCGAGGCCCGCATCGTCTTCCACCTCGGCCCGCTGGCCCCGAGCCCGCCGCTCGGCCATGTCGACACCGAGGAGAGCGGCGCCGCCGCAGAGGTCCCGTCATGACACGCCGGGTGGCGGTCACCGGCATAGGCGTCGTCGCACCCGGCGGCACAGGCATACCGGCGTTCTGGGACCTCCTGGCCGCCGGGCGCACGGCCACGCGGGGCATCACGTTCTTCGACCCGGCCGGCCTGCGCTCCCGGATTGCCGCCGAGTGCGACTTCGATCCGGCGGCGCACGGTCTTGACGCGGAGCAGACCGCACGGTGCGACCGCTACATACAGTTCGCCCTGGCCGCCGCGGCGGAGGCGATACGCGACGCCGGCCTCGAGCCCGAGCGGGAGAACCCCTGGAGGGTCGGGGTCTCGCTGGGCACCGCGGTCGGCGGCACCACCCGGCTGGAGCACGACTATGTGCTGGTCAGCCATCACGGGCAGCGCTGGGACGTGGACCCGCGGGAGGCCGGCCCGTATCTGCACCGCGCGTTCGCGCCCAGCACGCTCGCCGCCACGGTGGCCGAGCGGTTCGGGGCGCGCGGCCCGGTGCAGACCGTCTCCACGGGCTGCACCTCGGGGCTCGACGCCGTCGGGTACGCCTTCCACACCGTCGAGGAGGGCCGCGCCGACGTGTGCATCGCCGGCGCCTCGGACTCGCCGATCTCCCCGATCACCATGGCCTGCTTCGACGCGATCAAAGCCACGTCCCCGAACAACGACGACCCCGCGCACGCCTCGCGCCCCTTCGACGCCGACCGCGACGGGTTCGTCATGGGCGAGGGCGGCGCGGTGCTCGTCCTGGAGGAACTGGAGCACGCCCGGGCCCGCGGCGCGCACGTGTACTGCGAACTCGCCGGCTACGCCACCTTCGGCAACGCCTACCACATGACCGGGCTGACCCGTGAGGGCGTGGAGATGGCGAAGGCCATCGAGGCCGCCCTCGACCACGCCCGGCTGGACGCCACGGCGGTCGACTACGTCAACGCGCACGGCTCGGGCACCCAGCAGAACGACCGCCACGAGACCGCCGCGGTGAAACGGGCCCTGGGCCCGCACGCCTACGACACCCCGATGAGCTCCATCAAGTCCATGGTGGGCCACTCCCTCGGCGCGATCGGCGCCATCGAACTCGTCGCCTGCGTCCTGGCGTTGGCCCACCAGGTCGTCCCACCGACTGCCAACTACGAGACCCCGGACCCGGAGTGCGACCTGGACTACGTCCCGCGCATCGCACGCGAACGGAAACTGGACAGTGTGCTCTCGGTGGGCAGCGGGTTCGGCGGCTTCCAGTCCGCGGTGGTCCTGACCCGGCCGAGGGAGAAGACACGATGAGCGAACCGCACATACGGCGGGCGGCCATCACCGGAATCGGCGTGGTCGCACCCAACGGATCCAGCACCGAAACCTTCTGGAAGTCCGTCAAGGAGGGCATCAGCGTCCTCGACCGGGTCACCCGCGAGGGCTGCACACATCTGCCGCTGCGGGTGGCGGGCGAGGTCCGCGACTTCGACCCCACCACCGCCGTCGAGGAACGCTTCCTCGTCCAGACCGACCGGTTCACGCACTTCGCCATGGCCGCCGCCGACCTCGCACTGGACGACGCCCGGCTCGGCCGGCCGGCAACCGACGGCTCCCCGTTCTCCGTGGGCGTGGTCACCGCGGCCGGTTCCGGCGGCGGCGAGTTCGGGCAACGGGAGCTGCAGCAACTGTGGGGAAAGGGCAGCCGGTTCGTCGGCCCCTACCAGTCCATCGCCTGGTTCTACGCCGCCAGCACCGGCCAGATCTCCATCCGCCACGGCTTCAAGGGCCCCTGCTCGGTCCTCGCCGGCGACGAGGCCGGCGGCCTGGACGCGCTTGCGCACGCGGCGCGGGCGGTGCGGCGCGGCACCGACGTGATCGTGACCGGATCGACCGAGGCGCCGCTCGCCCCCTACTCCGTCGTCTGCCAGCTCGGCTACCCGGAGCTCAGCACCGAGGCCGACCCGGCCCGCGCCTACCGCCCGTTCACCTCCGCGGCCTGCGGATTCGTCCCCGCCGAGGGCGGAGCCATGTTCGTCGTGGAGGACGAGGAGACGGCCCTGGCGCGGGGCGCGCGCGTGCAGGCGGTGCTCGCCGGACACGCGGCCACCTTCACCGGCGCCTCCCGCTGGGAGGAGTCCCGTGAAGGCCTCGCCCATGCCGTCCGGGGCGCCCTGGCCGAAGCCGGCTGCGCTCCCGAGGAGATCGACGTCGTCTTCGCCGACGCCCTCGGCGTGCCGGAGGCGGACCGCGCCGAGGCCCTCGCGATCGCCGACGTGCTCGGCGCGCACGGCACCCGCGTGCCGGTCACCGCACCGAAGACCGGAATCGGCCGCGGCTACGGCGCGGCGGCGGTCCTCGACACCGCGGCGGCGGTGCTCGCCATGGAGCACGGCCTGATCCCGCCCACCCCGAACGTCTACGACATCTGCCACGAACTCGACCTCGTGACCGGCCGCGCCCGCACCGCCCAGCCGCGCACGGCGCTGGTCCTGAGCCGGGGCCTCATGGGGTCGAACTCGGCGCTGGTGCTGCGGCACGGCGCCACCGGCGCCTCGTCCTGAGGCGTCGCAAGCAGTAGAGGAGAACCGCATGTCCGACCGAATAACCGTCGAAGAGCTGGCCGAACTCATGAAGAAGTCCGCCGGTGTCACCGTCACCCCCGAGGAACTCGGGCTGCACAACCCGGGCTTCGACACCCTGGGCGTCGACTCCCTCGGCCTGCTGGGCATCGTGGGCGAACTGGAGAACCGCTACGGCACACCGATGCCCGCCGACGCCGAACGCTCCAAGACCCCCCGGCAGTTCCTCGACCTCGTCAACAGTGCCCTCATGACAGGAGCGTGAGATGACCGGACACACACAGAACGAGATCACCATCGCGGCGCCGCTGGACCTGGTCTGGGAGATGACCAACGACCTGGAGAACTGGCCGCGGCTGTTCACCGAGTACGCCTCCGTCGAAGTCCTGTCACGGGAGGGGCGCAAGACCACCTTCCGGCTGACCATGCACCCAGACGAGAACGGCACCGTGTGGAGCTGGGTCTCCGAACGCGAACCGGACCGCGACACGCTCAGCGTGAAGGCCCGCAGAGTCGAGACGGGGCCCTTCGACCACATGGACATCCACTGGCAGTACGAGGAAGTGCCGGGCGGCACCCGCATGGTGTGGACGCAGGACTTCGCGATGAAACCGGAAGCACCGGTCGACGACGCCTGGATGACCGACAACATCAACCGGAACTCCAAGGTCCAGATGGGGCTGATCAGGGACCGCATCGAGAAGGTCGCCGCCGAGCGCGGTGCCACTCCGGGTCTGACCGAGTGAGCCGGACGGAGAACCAGCCCCCATGCACCAAGCACTGATCGTCGCCCGCATGGCCCCGGGCTCGGCCCCGGACATCGCCAAGGTGTTCGCGGAGTCCGACCGCGGAGAGCTGCCGCATCTCGTCGGGGTGGTCCGGCGCAGCCTCTTCCAGTTCGGTGACGTGTACATGCACCTCATCGAGTCCGAACGGGAACCCGGCCCCGCCATCGCCAAGGTGACCGAACACCCCGAGTTCCGGGACGTCAGCGAGCGGCTGTCCGCGTACGTCAGCGCGTACGACCCGCAGACCTGGCGTTCCCCCAAGGACGCCATGGCGCAGCGCTTCTACCTCTGGGAGCGCGACCCGGCCGGCTGACCCCGCCGGAACCTCACCGGTCGCCGGGGGGGGGGCGGGGGCGGGGGCCCGGCCGGGGGGGGGTGGGGCGGTTGGGCCGCGCCCGGTAGATGATAAGCTAGGTTTTT
>NZ_JBFBBE010000088.1:0-39383 GCF_040682555.1 Streptomyces sp. NPDC051172 | reverse complement strand
AACGCGACTACATGTGGGCGGAGTACGCGAAAGACCCGCGTATGCGCGCCAACATCGGCATCCGCCGCAGGCTCGCCCCGCTCCTCGACAACGACCGCAACCAGATCGAACTCTTCACGGCCCTGCTGCTCTCCCTGCCCGGTTCGCCGATCCTCTACTACGGCGACGAGATCGGCATGGGCGACAACATCTGGCTCGGCGACCGGGACGCCGTACGCACCCCCATGCAGTGGACACCGGATCGCAACGCAGGTTTTTCGTCCTGTGACCCCGGGCGGCTGTTCCTGCCGACCATCATGGACCCCGTCTACGGCTACCAGGTCACCAACGTCGAGGCGTCGATGTCGTCGCCCTCGTCGCTGCTGCACTGGACCCGCCGCATGATCGAGATCCGCAAGCAGAACCCGGCCTTCGGCCTCGGGTCCTACACGGAACTCCAGTCCTCCAACCCGGCGGTACTGGCCTTCCTGCGGGAGTACGAGGACGATCTCGTACTGTGCGTGCACAACTTCTCACGGTTCGCGCAGCCCACCGAGCTGGATCTGCGGATCTTCAACGGGCGGCATCCGGTCGAGCTGTTCGGCGGGGTGCGCTTCCCGGCCATCGGCGAACTGCCGTACTTGCTGACCCTGGCGGGGCACGGCTTCTACTGGTTCCGGCTCCGCAAGGACCCCGCGTAGCGCCGCGCAGCGCCTCGCAGAACCCGGGGTGGGGCGGTTTCTCCTGTCCCACCCGGGGCACGCATCAGTAACACCCCGCCCACCCGGGGAAAGGAATGTGACACCATGGCGGAAACTGTCACACTTTCCGGCAAGACAAGTCCCGGCCTGCTCGCGTCCCTCGATCCCCTCCTGCGGGAATGGCTGCCCCGGCAGCGCTGGTTCGCCGGCAAGGGGCGGCCGGTCACCGGGTTCTCGCTGGTCGCGGCCACCGAGCTGTTGCCGGCCGACGGCAGGCTGGGCCTGTTCCATCTGCTGGTGCGCGCCCATCAGCCGCTCATGCTCGGCGCCGAACCCCACCCCGGTGACTGCTACCAGTTGCTGATAGGCGTGCGCGAGGCGCTGCCGCCCCGGCTGGCGCCCGCGCTGATCGGACACGTGGACCAGGGCTCCCTTGCCGGACGCACGGTGTACGACGCCCTGTACGACTCCCGGCCCGCCGAGGTGCTCCTGGAGGCGCTGCGCGCCCAGGCCCGCATCGGCGGGCTGCGCTTCGAACGGGAACCAGGACAGGAGATCCGTACCGGGCTGGTCCCGCGCCTGGTGACGGCCGAGCAGTCGAACTCGTCGGTCGTCTACGGAGATACGTTCATCCTCAAGCTGTTGCGCCGGGTCGTCCCCGGCGTCAACCCCGACCTGGAACTGCCGCTGGCGCTCGCCCGCGAGGGCTGCCCCCGGGTGCCCGCGCCGACGGCGTGGCTGCGGGCGGAGCTGGCCGGGGACTCGTATGTACTCGGTGTGCTTCAGCCATTTCTGCAGGGTGCGACGGACGGCTGGGAGCTGGCGCTGCGCGAGCTGGCCAAGGGCGAGGACTTCGGCGCCGAGGCGCGGGCGCTGGGCCGCGCCACGGCCGAGGTGCACGCGGCACTCGCCCGCGCCCTGCCGACCGTCACCCTGGGGCACACCCAGCTGCAGCTGCTGGCCGACGGCATGATCGAGCGTCTCGACGTGGCCACGCAGGCGGTGCCCGCGCTGCGGCCGTACGCGCCCGCCCTGCACTCCGCGTTCACCGCGCTCGCCGACCTGGCTTCGGAGGGCCGCACCTGGACCGCGCAGCGCATCCACGGTGACCTGCACCTCGGGCAGTGTCTGCGCTCGCCGGCCGGTCAGTGGTGGCTGATCGACTTCGAGGGCGAGCCGTCCAAACCCCTGGCGGAACGGCGGATGCCGCAGCCGCCGCTGCGGGACATCGCGGGAATGCTGCGGTCCTTCGACTACGCGGCCCACTCGGCCGTTTCTCAGGCAGAGGGCTGGGCGGAGGGGTGCCGGGCCGCCTACTGTTCCGGATACGCCGAGGTCAGCGGCCGGGATCCGCGCACGGACCCGGTACTGCTGCGCGCGTACGAAACAGACAAGGCGATCTATGAAGTCGTCTACGAGGCCCGTCACCGCCCCGACTGGCTGCCCGTTCCCATGGCGGCGATAGAGCGTTACGCCGCATCCGACCCTCACTGACCGACCTCACCTTCGCCGAGGAGGCGCCGCCCGTGACCCCCCGCCCCACGCCCAGCGGTTCGGATCCGAAGAAGAAGGCCGCGAAGGCCGCGGAGAAGGCGACCGAGCCCAAGAAATCGGTGAAGAAGACGGTGGCGAAGGCCACCGCCGAGAAGGCAGTCACGAAAAAGGCCGCCGCGGCGAAGACAACAGCGGCCGAGACAACAGCGAAGAAGAGCCCGGCAAAGAAGAGCCCGGCAAAGAAGAGCCCGGCGAAGAAGACGACTGCGAAGAAGGCGGCCACCAAACAGACGGCGGCCAAGCAGACGGCGGTCAAGCAGACAACCGCCAAAAAGACCGTCACCGCCGTGAAGAAGGTCACCGCACCGGTTCCGGCCGCGTCGCCGGACGTGCCCGTCGGGGACCGCGAGCGGCTGCTCGCCGGTACGCATCACGACCCGCACACGGTGCTGGGCGCTCACCCGGTACCCGGCGGGATCGCCTTCCGGGTCTTCCGGCCGTACGCGCTGTCCGTGACCGTCGTCGCCGCGGACCTGCGGGCCGAGCTGCACGACGACGGGGACGGGTTCTTCTCCGCCCTGCTGTCCCTGACCGAAGTCCCCGAGTACCGTCTCCTCGTACGGTACGAGGAGACGGTCCTGGAGACCGAGGACGCGTACCGCTTCCTGCCCACGCTGGGCGCGCTCGACCTGCACCTGATCGGCGAGGGGCGGCACGAGTATCTGTGGCAGGTGCTCGGCGCGCACCCGATGACGCACCAGGGCGTGGCCGGCACCCGTTTCTCCGTGTGGGCGCCGAATGCGCGCGGTGTGCATGTGGCTGGCACCTTCAACTTCTGGGACGGCACCGGCCATCCGATGCGCTCGCTCGGCTCCTCCGGTGTCTGGGAGCTGTTCGCGCCGGGGATCGGCGAGGGCGAGCTGTACAAGTTCGAGATCACCCGGCCCGACGGTTCGAAGACCCTGCGCGCCGACCCGCTGGCCCGCCGCACGGAGGCCCCGCCGAACACGTCGTCGATCGTCACCGCCTCCCACCACGAGTGGCGGGACGCGCAGTGGCTGGAGCAGCGTGCGAACGCGCCCGCCCACGAGGCCCCGTTCTCGGTCTACGAGGTCCACCTCCCCTCCTGGCGCCCTGGCCTGACGTACCGTCAACTGGCCGAGCAGCTGCCCGTCTACGTCAAGGACCTGGGCTTCACGCACGTCGAACTGATGCCGATCGCTGAGCACCCCTTCGGCGGTTCCTGGGGCTATCAGGTCACCGGCTTCTACGCCCCCACGGCCCGCCTGGGCACCCCCGACGACTTCAAGTACCTGGTCGACGCGCTGCACCAGGCGGGCATCGGCGTCCTCATGGACTGGGTGCCGGCGCACTTCCCGCGCGACGACTGGGCCCTGGCGGAGTTCGACGGCCGCCCGCTGTACGAGCACGAGGACCCGCTCCGCGCCGCGCACCCCGACTGGGGCACCCTGGAGTTCGACTACGGCCGCCGGGAGGTGCGCAACTTCCTGGTCGCGAACGCCATTTACTGGTGCGAGGAGTTCCACATCGACGGCCTGCGCGTCGACGCGGTCGCCTCCATGCTCTACCTCGACTACTCGCGCGAGCCCGGCCAGTGGACCCCGAACGAGCACGGCGGCCGGGAGAACCTGGATGCGGTGGCGTTCCTGCAGGAGATGAACGCGACGGTGTACCGGCGGGTGCCGGGCGTGGTCACCATCGCCGAGGAGTCCACGGCCTGGGACGGCGTCACCCGGGCCACGCACCACCGGGGCCCGGGCGGCTTCGGCGGGCTCGGCTTCGGCCTCAAATGGAACATGGGCTGGATGCACGACTCCCTCGACTACATCAGCCATGAGCCGATCCACCGCAAGTACCACCACAACGAGATGACCTTCTCGATGGTGTACGCGTACAGCGAGAACTACGTGCTGCCCATCTCGCACGACGAGGTGGTCCACGGCAAACGCTCACTGGTCTCGAAGATGCCGGGCGACTGGTGGCAGCAGCGCGCCAACCTCCGCGCCTACCTGGGCTTCATGTGGGCCCACCCGGGAAAGCAGCTCCTCTTCATGGGGCAGGAGTTCGCGCAGGGCGCGGAGTGGTCGGAGGCGCACGGCCCGGACTGGTGGCTCCTGGACCCGGCGTACGGTGCCGAGGCCGACCACCGCGGTGTCCGCGACCTGGTCCGGGACCTCAACATCGTCTACCGCCACAGCCCGGCCCTGTGGCAGCGGGACACCGACCCGTCGGGCTTCCAGTGGATCGTCGGTGACGCGGCCGAGGACAACGTCTTCGCGTTCCTGCGCCTCGCCGCCGACGGCACCCCGCTCCTGGCGGTCTCGAACTTCTCCCCCGTGGTCCGCCACGACTACCGCCTGGGCGTGCCCGACGACGTCCCCGCCTGGCACGAGACCCTCAACACGGACATCGGGAAATACGGCGGAAGCGACGTCACGAACCCCGACATCATCAAACCGGAACCCCAGCCCCACCAGGGCCGCCCGGCCAGCATCAGGCTGACCCTGCCACCCCTGGCAACGGTCTGGCTCCGCCCGGCCTAGCTCCGTTCAGCCATCTCAGCCCGTCCGGCGTTTGCGGACGAGGCCGTTCAGGCCGAAGCGGGGGTCTGGGGGCGGCAGCCCCCAGAGTCGGGACGGGAAGGGGCGGCGGGGGGCGACAATCTCCGGTCAGGCGAGCGCCGCGGCCAGAGCCGTCGGCAGTGCCCGGCTGTGCAGCACCCCCAACCGCTGCGTCGCCCGGGTCAACGCCACGTACAGGTCGCTGGTGCCGTACAGCCCCGGCTCAACCACCAGCACCGAGTCGAACTCCAGCCCCTTCGACTGACGCGGATCCAGCAGCACAACCCTCCGCGTCAGATCAGGCGCATCCCCCGCCACCACCCCGTCCAGCCGAGCGGCCAGCCTCCGGTGCAGATGCCGCGGCGCAATCACCGCCAACCGCCCCTCCGCAGGCGTCAGCTCCTCCACGGCCTTGCCCACGGCATCCGGCAGATCATCCACCGCCCGCACCCAAGGCCGTACGCCGGTCGACCGCACCGAACTCGGGGGCGAGAAGTCCGGCTGCTCGGCCCGCACCACCGCCGCGGCGACCTCCATGATCTCGGCCGGCGTTCGGTAGTTGACCCCCAGCCGGGCATGCTCCCAGCGGTCCTCGACATACGGCCCAAGAATCCCGGCCCAGGAACCGACCCCCGCCGCCTCCGCAGTCTGCGCCGGATCCCCCACCAGCGTCATCGACCGCGTCGGGCAGCGCCGCATCAGCAGCCGCCACGCCATCGGCGACAGCTCCTGCGCCTCGTCGACGATGACGTGCCCGAACGCCCAGGTCCGGTCGGCCGCCGCCCGCTCGGCGGCGCTGCGGTGGTCGTCCTCCTCGTGCCGCTCGGCGAACCGCTCGGCGTCGATGATGTCGTGCGCGGACAGCACCTCGGAGTCCTCCGCGTCCTGGTCCTCGAACTCGTAGGTCCGCGAGGCGTACGAGACGTCCAGCACGCCCTGCGCATACGCGACCTGCGTCTCCCGCTCCCGCTCGGCCCGCGCCCGCGCCACCCGCTCGTCCACGCCGAGCAGTTCGGCGGCCTCGTCGAGCAGCGGTACGTCCGCCACCGTCCACTCCCGCGTCACCGGACGGCGGATCGCGGCCGCGTCCTCGTCGGGAAGGTAGCCGACGGGATCGGCGAGGAAGTCCGCGACCAGACGCTGCGGGGTCAGCCGCGGCCACAACTGGTCGATGGCGGCCCACACCTCGGGGTTCTCGGCGATCTCGTCGCGGATCTGGGTGATGTCGCTAGGGTCCAGCAGGCTCGTACCGTCGAAAGGGTCCGTCCCGACCCGCTCGGCGTACATCTCGGTGAGCGTGTTGAGGATGTGCCCCTCGAAGTGCTCCCGGGCCACGTTGTGCGGCAGCCGGGCGGCACGGGTGCGCTCGCGGGCCATCTTCACCAGCCCGTCGTCGAGCATCAGGATCTCCCGGTCGTGCTCGATCGCGATCACCGGGTCGGGCAGCGCCTGCCAGTCGCGTACGGCCCCGGCGAGCACGTCCGCCATGTCGGCGCGGCCCTTCACCGCGGCCGCCGCACGGCTGTCGCTCGCCGTCGCCTTCACTCCGGGGAACAGTTCCCCGACCGTCGCGAGCAGCACGCCCGTCTCGCCGAGCGAGGGCAGCACCTCTCCGATGTAGCCGAGGAAGGCGGGGTTGGGTCCGACGATGAGCACGGCCCGCTTGGCGAGCAGTTCCCGGTGTTCGTAGAGCAGATAGGCGGCCCGGTGCAGGGCGACGGCCGTCTTGCCGGTGCCCGGACCGCCCTCGACCACCAGCACTCCCCGGTGCGGCGCCCGGATGATCTCGTCCTGCTCGGCCTGGATGGTCTGCACGATGTCGTGCATACGGCCGGTGCGCGCGGCGTCGAGTGCGGCGAGCAGCACGGCGTCGCCGGTCGGGTCCTCGTGGCCGGTCCGCTCCTGGTCCCCGAGGTCGAGGATCTCGTCGTGCAGGGCGGTGACCCGGCGCCCCTCGGTGGTGAGGTGCCGCCGGCGGCGCAGGCCCATCGGGGTGTGGCCGGTGGCCAGGTAGAAGGGGCGGGCGACGTCGGCACGCCAGTCGATCAGGACCGGAGTGCGCTCGGCGTCGTCGGTGCGCAGTCCGATACGGCCGATGTGGTGCCGGGTGCCCGGTGGGGGTCCCCCCGCTCGAGCGGAGTCGAGAGTGGGGGAGAAGTCGATACGGCCGAAGCACAGCGAACCGTCGACGGCGTTCAGCGCGGCGAGCAGCCCGGACCGCTCGGCGACCAGGATGTCCCGCTCCAGCCGGGCCTGCATGGGCGTGTTGCCCTGGGCGAGTGCATCCGTGACGCCCGCCTCGGTGTGGCCGCGCAGGGCGTCCACGCGCGCGTACAGGGCGTCGATGAATTCCTGTTCCCTGCGAATTTCATCGCTGTTTGACAATTCCACTCCCGGGTCGATACAATGACGCCAGTGAACTTCTTTGCGACCCAATCCCCATGAAGTCGCGAATCATTAAACTTACACAGAGAAATCCCCCGGGCGCAATTGCCCGGGGGATTTCTTCTGTACTGCGTGAGGTCAGAGGGCGTCCGCCAGCTCCGCCAACAGCCGCCGCTTGGGTCGCGCCCCCACCATCGCCTTGATCGGCTCGCCGTCGCGGAAGACCATGAACGTGGGCATCGAGAGCACCTTGTAGGCGTTCGTGGTCTCCGGATTGCGGTCCACGTTCAACTGCACCACCTTGAGACGACCTGCCTCCTCGGCGGCCAGGGCATGCAGGACCGGACCCATCTGCCGGCACGGCGGGCACCAGTCCGCCGTGAACTCCACCAGCACCGGCAACTCGGACCCGATCACCTGCGCCGCGAAATCCTCGTCCGTCACGTCGATCACAGTTCCCGCCCTCCCAGTTCGCACAACGGTGGTTCCCCGTCGGCCACGGCCAGCCGTACCGCGATCCGCGCCCGCACGGCCTGCAACTCGCCGATCAGCGCGTCGAGTTCGTCCAGCTTGCGCCGGTAGACCGCGAGCGAGGCCGGGCAGGAGTCGCCCTCCGGGTGCCCCGCTCGCAGACACTCCACGAACGGCCGCGTCTCCTCCAGGTCGAACCCGAAGTCCTGCAGCGTCCGGATCTGCCGGAGCAGCCTCAGATCGCTCTCGTCGTAGGTGCGGTAGCCGTTCCCGCCGCGCCGCGCGGGCAGCAGCCCGCGCGACTCGTAGTACCTGAGCGTCCGCGTCGTGGTCCCGGCCCGTTCGGCCAGCTCGCCGATTCGCATGCCTACGAACGTAATCCTTGACGCCGACGTCAGGGCAAGGCCAGGTGCGCGGTGCCGGTTCAGACGGCCTGTGCGGTGTGGGTGGCCGGCACCCCGGCCGACTCCTCGACCTCCAGCAGTGACGCGCTCTCCCGCTCCTCCTCGAACGCCTTACGGCCGCCCCGGAGTCCGAACAGCCGCTTGGCCAGGGCGATGTAGAGGACGGCGAGAACGTTGAGGACCAGCGTGCCGATCTTCAGCCAGCTGACGTGCTCGGTGAGCTCGTAGATCTCCAGGGGGAGGAAGGCGGCGGTGGCGACCACCGTGAGGTACTCCGCCCAGCGCCTGGCGTACCAGAGGCCGACCGCCTCGACGAGCTCGATCAGGGCGTACGCCAGCAGCAGTACGGCCACCAGCAGCAGCGTGGAGTGCTTGTAGCCGAAGGTCTTCTGTATCGTGCCGACGATCGGCGAGTGGTCGAGGTCGTAGTGGAAGTGCCGGAAGACGGGCCTGAGGACGTTGAGGTACTCGTCGAAGAGCCGGCGCACCGAGTCCTGGCTGTTGCTGAACTTCCACACGGCGAGCGCCACCAGCACGATGAAGACGCCACGCACGGCCCGCTCGATCGCCAGGAAGCGCAGGATGAACAGGTCGCGCAGGACCTTGCCGCGCGGCACGAGGGGCGCCTGCTCGGCCGGTCCCGAGCCGTGCGGCTCGCCGAGCACGAAGTCGCCGCAGCGCAGACAGCGCCAGACGTGCCCGAGCGAGGTCTGTGCGTGCAGCCGCGCCTTCAGCCCCGGCTCGTCCGGCGCATACGTCACGTGCCCCTTGCGGGCACACGTGCGCCGATCCCAGTCGATCTTCATCCCCCGTGCCTCCAACCAACCGGCGAACCTGCCGCGCGTGTACTGGACTGGCGCCGAACGCTAGTGGACTTCGGTAAGAGATCGGTGAGGATCACCGGGGCCGGCAGGGGGATGGCAAAGCCGAGCGGTCGGGTCCACGGGGGAGGAACCCGACCGCTCGGCTTCTTCGCCGGGCGGCTGGTCGACTGGGAGTGTTCAGCCGCCCGGAGTCCCGGCGGGGCTCAGGCCTTCGCCAGTTCCTTCTCGCCGCCCTGCTCCGGCACCTCGGCGAGCGGCTGCTCCTTCTCGTCGTCCAGGAGGGTCGTCTCGTCGAAGGGCAGCTCACCGGCGAGGACCCGGCCCACGCGCTCCTTGTCGATCTCCTTGGTCCAGGTGCCGATCAGGACCGTCGCCACGGAGTTGCCCGCGAAGTTCGTCAGGGCGCGCGCCTCGCTCATGAAGCGGTCGATGCCGACGATCAGGCCGACGCCGTCCACCAGGGCGGGCTTGTGCGACTGCAGACCACCGGCCAGGGTCGCGAGGCCGGCGCCGCTGACACCCGCCGCGCCCTTGGAGGCCAGCAGCAGGAAGAGCAGCAGCGGGATCTGCTCGCCGATGCCCATCGGCGTACCCATGGCGTCGGCGATGAACAGCGAGGCCATGGTCATGTAGATCATGGTGCCGTCGAGGTTGAAGGAGTAGCCGGTCGGGACGGTGATGCCGACGACCGACTTGCTGACACCGAGGTGCTCCATCTTCGCGATGAGGCGCGGCAGCGCGGACTCGGAGGAGGAGGTCGACAGGATCAGCAGGAACTCACGGGCCAGGTACTTGAAGAACGTGAAGATGTTGAGTCCGGCGATGATCCGGAGCAGGGCACCGAGCACGATGAAGACGAAGAGGAAACAGGTGACGTAGAAGCCGAGCATCAGGATGGCCAGCTGCTTCAGCGCGTCGAAACCGGCGGACCCGGTGACGGCGGCGATGGCACCGAAGGCACCGACGGGGGCGGCCCACATCACCATGCCGAGGATGCGGAAGACGAGCTTCTGGAGGTGCTCCACCCCGCGCAGGATCGGCTGCCCGGCCGAGCCCATGGCCTGCAGGGCGAAACCGGTGAGCAGGGCGACCAGCAGGGTCTGCAGCACCTGCCCCTGGGTGAAGGCCGAGATGAAGGTCGTCGGGATGATCGACAGCACGAAGTCGACCGGCGGCAACGCCTCACTGTCGACCTGTGCGTGCCCTGTCGCCTTGATCGCGTTGGTGATGTGCAGCCCGTCGCCCGGGTGCAGGATGTTGCCGACGACCAGGCCGATGGTCAGTGCGACCAGCGACATCACCAGGAAGTAACCGAGCGCGATACCGCCGACGGCGCCGACCTTGGCGGCCTTCCGTACGGAGCCGATGCCGATCACGATCGTGCAGAAGATGATCGGGGAGATCATCATCTTGATCAGGTTCACAAAGCCCGTGCCGAGCGGCTTGAGCTCGACGCCCACGCTCGGCCAGATCAGCCCCACGGCGATACCGAGGGCCACCGCTGCGATGACGGCGATGTAGAGATAGTGGGTGCGGTCCCGCTTCCCAGCGGGTGCGGCAGGTGCCGTATCGGGGGTGCTGGCGGCCACGGCTGCCCTCCTTGACGTCTTCGTCGGCATCACCGGCGTGCGGCTCACGTCCGGGGGATGGGGATGGGGGTGCGGTTCTCTGTACGGGAGGCGGTGGCTGGAACCGTATGTCCCGCTTCCACTGCTTCCTCGATGCGGTGACTATCCCGCGCTCCTGTGAGGGCGGTCACCCTTGCGTTCATTTAGTTCATCCGGCGGTGCCTCACACACTGACCTGTTACCTTCTAAGCCATGTCCCACCCCGTGAAGCGTGCGTTCAAGTACCGCTTCTATCCGAACGACGTCCAGGCAGCCGAGCTGACGCGTACGTTCGGCTGCGTGCGGACGGTCTACAACCTGGCCCTGCAGGCCCGCACCACCGCCTGGTTCACGGAGCGGCGCAGGATCAACTACGTCCAGACATCCGCGCTGCTCACGGAGTGGAAGAAGACCGAGGAGTACGCCTACCTGGCCGACGTCTCTTCGGTTCCCCTGCAACAGGCGCTGCGGCACCTGCAGGGCGCCTTCGTCAGCTTCTTCGAGAAGCGTTCCGCCTACCCGCGGTTCAAGTCCCGCAAGAAGTCCCGCAACAGCGCGGAATACACCCGCGCGGCATTCGCCTACCGCGACGGTCGACTGACCCTGGCGAAGATGCGGGAGCCGCTGGACATCGTGTGGTCCAGGCCTCTGCCCGAGGGACAGACCCCCTCGACAGTGACGGTGACGCAGGACAGTGCGGGTCGCTGGTTCGTGTCGATGCTGTGCGAGGACGCTTCGGTGAAGGCGCTCCCCAGCACTGGATCCGCGGTGGGCATCGACGCAGGCATCACCGCTCTGGTGACCCTGTCGACCGGAGAAAAGATCACCAATCCGAAGTTCGAGAAGAAAGACCGGGCAACGCTCGCCCGCGCACAACGAGAGGTGTCCCGCAAGAAGAAGGGTTCAAGGAACCGCGACAAGGCCCGCGTCCGCGTCGCCCGTATCCACGCCCGGATCGCCGACCGGCGCCGGGACTTCCTGCACAAACTGTCCACGCGTCTCGTTCGTGAGAACCAAACGATCGTGATCGAGGACCTCGCCGTCCGGAGCATGCTGAAAAACCGCACACTCAGCCGTGCGATCTCTGACGCGTCATGGGCTGCGCTTCGCTCCATGCTGGAGTACAAGGCCGAGTGGCACGGCCGCGAGCTGATCGCGGTCGACCGCTGGTACCCGTCGAGCAGAACCTGCTCGGCCTGCGGCCATCTGGTCGCGAAACTGCCGTTGGGCATCCGGGAATGGACCTGCGCCGCATGCGGGGCGACCCACGACCGGGACGAGAACGCGGCGAAAAACGTTCTGGCCGCCGGGCTGGCGGTGTCGGCCTGTGGAGCCGGTGTAAGACCTCAACGGAGATCTTCCGGGCGGGCTGCCGGTGCTGAAGCAGGAAAGCTTCGAAGGAGCGCCGGAGAGCGGCGCAGAGTCGGAGTATCCCCCTCGTCAGAGCGGGAAGAGGTCAATTAGTTCATGCTTGGCTTCGGGGGCCTCGAGGGACCAGGAAGTTCCGAACAGGAGCGAGGCACACTGAACCCATGCGCATGCCCCGCGTCCCGAGACCCCGCAGCCTGGCCGGCCAGCTCTTCGCCATGCAGGCCGTGCTGATAGCGGTGGTCGTGGCCGGATACGCACTGTTCACGTACGTCAGCGACCAGCGGCAGGCCGAGGACGCGGCGGCCCGTCAGGCGATGGCCGTCTCCCGCTCGATCGCGGACGCCCCCTCGGTGCACGCGGCGATCCGCACGGCCGACCCCAGCGCGCAGCTCCAGCCGTACGCCCTCAAGGTCATGCACGACGCGGACGTCGACTTCGTCACGATCATGAACCCGCGAGGCATCCGCTGGACCCACCCCAAGCCCGAGGAGATCGGCAAGCACTTCCGGGGCAACATCGAACCCGCGCTGCACCACAAGTCCTTCACCGAGACCTATACGGGCACACTCGGCCCGTCCGTCCGGGCGGTGACCCCCATCGAGGACCGCGGGCGGGTCATCGGCCTGGTCAGCGCGGGCATCGAGGTGAAGGCGATCAGCAAGCAGGTGCAGGACCAGGTCTCGGCCCTGCTCGGCGTCGCAGCCGGAGCGCTCGGGCTCGGTGCCATCGGTACGTACGTCGTCAACGCCCGGCTGCGCCGGCACACCCACGGCATGAACGCGACCCAGCTCAGCCGGATGCACGACTACCACCAGGCGGCGCTGCACGCTGTGCGGGAGGGGCTGCTGATGCTGGACGGGCAGTACCGGGTGGCGCTGATCAACGACGGGGGTCAGGAACTGCTGGGGGTGCCGTCCGAGGACGGCGTGGTGGGGAAGTCGGTTGCGGAACTCGGCCTGCCAGCGCCCCTGACGGGAGCGCTGCTCGCATCGGAGCCCCGGGTGGACGAGGTGCACCTCACCGCGGACCGCGTCCTCGTCGTCAACACCTCCCCGGTGTCGGGCGGCGAGCGCCGGGGCACCGTGGCAACCCTCCGCGACGTGACCGAACTCCAGTCCCTGATGGGCGAGTTGGACTCCGAGCGGGGCTTCACCCAGGCCCTGCGCTCACAGGCGCACGAGGCGGCGAACCGCCTGCACACGGTGGTCTCCCTCATCGAGCTCGGCCGGGCGGAGGAGGCCGTGGACTTCGCGACGGCCGAACTGGAACTGGCCCAGGCGCTGACCGACCAGGTGGTGGCGGCGGTGAGCGAACCCGTCCTCGCGGCACTGCTGCTCGGCAAGACCGCCCAGGCCAACGAGCGGGGCGTGGAGCTGGTGGTGTCGGACGACAGCCGCCTCGACGACGGCCTGCTCCCGCCGAGCCTCCCGGCCCGCGATCTGGTGACGATCCTCGGCAACCTGATCGACAACGCGGTGGACGCGGCCCAGGGCAGCATCGGCGCCCGCGTGACGGTGACGGCGTACGCGGAGGGCACGGAGCTGGTGATGCGGATCGCGGACACCGGCACGGGGGTGGATCCCGCCCATTCCGAGCTGGTATTCCAACGGGGGTTCTCGACGAAGCCGGCCGGTCCGGGCGGGCGGGGCCTCGGGCTGGCCCTGGTACGGCAGGCGGTCACCCGGCAGGAGGGCACGTTGACGGTGGCCGAAGGTGAGGAGGGCGGTGCGGTGTTCGAGGTACGGCTGCCGCTGGACACGGACCTCACTCCGCCCGCGGCGACCGGGCGCGCCGCGGTGAGGGGGGACGTATGACGAGTCGGCAGCGCATCCGTGTCCTGGTGGTGGACGCCCCCGTCGCGCAGGACCCGCACACCGGCCGTACGCCGGACACCGCCGGCCGCCGGGACCGGCGCGCCGCCGTGGTGAGAGGTGACGTATGACGGCCCAGCAGCCCATCCGCGTCCTGGTCGTGGAGGACGACCCGGTGGCCGCCGACGCCCACGTCATGTATGTCGGCCGGGTGCCGGGCTTCGTGGCCGTGGGCAAGGCGCACACGGGCGCGGAGGCGCGGCGCCTGCTGGACCGTACGCCGGTGGACCTGCTGCTGCTGGATCTGCATCTGCCGGATGTGCACGGGTTGCAGCTCGCGCGGTCGCTGCGGGCGGCCGGGCATCATGCGGACGTGATCGCGGTGACGTCGGCGCGGGACCTGACCGTCGTGCGGGAGGGCGTCTCGCTGGGCGTAGTCCAGTACGTGTTGAAGCCGTTCACGTTTGCGACCCTGCGGGACCGGCTGGTGCGGTACGCCGAGTTCCACGCGGCGGTGGGCGAGGCCAGCGGTCAGGACGAGGTGGACCGGGCGCTGGCCTCCCTGCGGGCGCCTTCGCCGGCGGCCCTGCCCAAGGGGCTGAGCGCGCCGACGCTGGAGCGCGTGACGGTGGCACTGCGGGACTGCGGGGAGGGACTGACCGCGGCAGGGCTGGCGGAGGCGGTGGGGATCTCGCGGATCACCGCCCGGCGGTATCTGGAGCACCTGGTGGACGCGGGACGGGCGGCGCGGGCTCCGCAGTACGGGACCGTGGGGCGGCCGGAGTTGCAGTACCGGTGGGTCAGCGGTCCCTAGCCGCTTCTAGCGGAACGGCCTTGCGTATACGACGACTTGGACGCCGAGGCCGATGACGGTGAGCGCCTCGGTGACGGACAGGACGAGGAGCCCGGCCGTGGTCTGCCCGGCCGCCCAGTAGACGGTGAGACCGGCGAAGGGGACGACGCAGAAGGCCAGCAGGTCGATCGCGCACTGAATGGCCTTGCGGGAACGGCGCCGGGTGTCGGTCCGATGTGCGGTCTCCCAGGCGAAGGCCCGCTCGGCCTGGGCGAGCCTGGACAGGCGGGGGCCGAGGTCGTCGCGGATGAAGCTGCCGATCGCGGAGATCTTCTCGTCGTTGACGAGCTAGGTCCAGCCGAGGACGACCGTGACGGGTGGGAGTGCGAGCAGCATCGAGGACTGCTGGGCCTGGGCGGCCGCGGCGATGACGGCGGCGACGACGGTGAGGGTGACGTAGAGGAGGTTGTCGCGGAATCCGATACGGGTCTTCTGCTCGTCCTTGATGGTCTGGTACTCGGCGAGCAGCAACTGCCCGACGGTGACCTCCTGTTCCGGCATGTCGACTCCCCCGGTTTGCTGCCAACACGACGTCCGTGCAGGTCACTTGGAAGTACCTTAAAGGCGTGACGCAACCCACTGTGGCGGTGCTGACCGCGTTGTCGTTGGAGTACACGGCGGTGCGGCCGCACCTGACGGACGTGCACACGGTCCGGCACGAGCGGGGGACGGTCGCTTCGGTGGGCCGCCTGGACGGGACTCCGTGGGACGTCGCCCTGGTCGAACTGGGCGAGGGGAACCTGACCGCCGCGACACTGACGGAACGGGTGGTGTCGTGGCTCGACCCGCAGGCGGTGCTGTTCGTCGGGGTCGCGGGCAGCCTGAAGAGCGACATCGGGCTGGGCGATGTGGTCGTTGCGACCAAGGTGTACGGCATCCATGGCGGCAAGGAGACGCCCGACGGCTTCCTCGTGCGCCCGGAGGCCTGGCGGGCCTCGCACCGCCTGGAGCAGGCGGCGCGGGAGGCGCTGCGGGACGATCCGCGGGCGTATCTGAAGCCGATCGCGGCGGGGGATGTGGTGCTGGCGTCGGCGGAGTCGGCGTTGGCGGCGCGTCTGAAGGCCCACTACAACGACGCGGCGGCGATCGAGATGGAAGGCTCCGGCGTCGCTGCTGCCGTACATCTGGCGGGCGGGGATGCGCTGGTGATCCGCGGGATCAGCGATCGGGCCGACGCCGCGAAGTCCGAGCGTGATGCGGAGAACTGGCAGCCTCGGGCGGCGGAGAGAGCTGCGGCGGCGGCGGTGGCCGTGCTGCGGGAACTGCAGCCGTTTCGGGGACGGGCCCAGGGCGCCGGGCGAGAGGCGCCGGACTCCGAGGAGGGGCCCCATCGGGGGTCCGCCTATGGAGGGGATCACCTCGACTTCAGGGGGAGCACCTTCAACGGGCCGTTCGTGGCCAAGCGGGTGGAACGGGGGAACAGGGAGCGGTAGTTCGGGGCAGCGGGGGGCCGTTCATGGACCGGTGCCGGTGGCCACGGCCGCGTTGCCGGGGGTGCCCGCCGGGTTCACCGGACGCGGGGACGACCTGGCGCGGCTGCTCCCGGCACTGAAGCCCGCCGCTGGTTCCGGACTGCCCGTGGTCATCTGCGCGCTGTCAGGGCTGGGCGGGATCGGGAAGACGTCACTGGCGTTGCACGCGGGGCACCAGGCGGTCCGGGACGGGTGGTTTCCGGGCGGGACGCTCTTCGTGGACCTGCGGGGATACGACGAAGATCCGGTCACGGCCGACCAGGCCTTGGTGGCCTTGCTGGACGGCTTCGGCATACGCGGGACCGACCTGCCGCAGACCCCGACGGCCCAGTACGCCCTCTACCGCACCCTGCTCGCCGCGCACACCGAACCGATGCTGCTCCTTCTGGACAACGCCTCGGACCCGGCCCAGCTCACGCCCTTGATCCCCGGCACCGACCGGCACCGGGTGCTCATCACCTCCCGCGACCGCCTGACCGACCTGCCCGCGCGACAGATCGACCTCGACACGCTCAAGCCGGACGACGCGGCCGAACTCATCGCCAAGTCCCTGCTGCTCAGCGACGAACGGGACGACCGTCCCGCTCACGAGCCCGGCGCCAATCCCGCGCAGACGCATTGACCTGACTAGACCACTCCTCCTACCTTCACCAGGCAACCATCTCGGCCGACAACGTAGTCAGGCCCGCAGGAGGTCATGCCCGTGCGCCCCACCGCCGTCCTCACCGCCCTCCTCACCACCGCCCTCGCCGCGAGCGCCCTCACCGCATGCGGCAGCGGCTCCGGCAGCAGCCCGGACACCGTGAGGGTCTCCTTCAAACAGTCCACGGACAACTCCATCCATGTGATGGACGACTATCTCGCGGACATCAAGAAGCAGTTCGAGAAGAAGTACCCCGGCAAGAAGGTCGAGCTGATCCCGATCAAGGCCCCGGACTCGGAGTACTACACCAAGGTCCAGCAGATGCTCCGCTCCCCCAGGACAGCCCCGGACCTGGTCTACGAGGACACGTTCCTCATCAACTCCGACATCACCAGCGGCTACTTGAAGCCCCTCGACCCGTACCTCGAGAAGTGGCCGGACTGGAACCGGTTCATCGGCACGGCGAAGAACGCGGCCGAGGGCGAGGACGGGAAGACGTACGGCGTCCCGGACGGCACCGACACCCGGGGGCTCTGGTTCGACAAGGGCATCTTCCAGAAGGCGGGGCTGCCGACGAACTGGCAGCCGAAGACCTGGGACGATGTCCTGACCGCCGCCCGCACCATCAAACGGAAGGTCCCCGGCGTCACCCCCCTCAACGTCTACACCGGCAAACCCGCCGGTGAGGCGGCGACGATGCAGACGTTCGAGATGCTCCTCTACGGCACCGGCGACGGCACGTCCGACCCGCTGTACGACAAGGCGTCGAAGAAGTGGATCGCGTCGAGCCAGGGGTTCAAGGACGCACTGTCCTTCGTGCACACGGTGTTCCAGGAGAGGCTCGGGCCGGACGTCTCCACCGCCCTCGACCCCAACATCCAGACCATCGTGGCCGGTGAGCTCCTGCCCAAGGGCAAGTTGGGCATCGCTCTCGACGGATCCTGGTTGCCCCAGGCCTGGTTGAAGGGCAGCGGGCACGAATGGCCCCAGTGGTCCAGCGAGTTGGGGCTGGCGTACATGCCGACCCAGCACGGCCAGGCCCCCGGCAAGGTGAGCATGTCCGGGGGCTGGACCTGGGCGATCCCGTCCAAGGCGGGCAACCCCGACCTGGCCTTCGACTTCATCAAGACGATGCAGACCAAGGCGAACGCCGAGAAGTGGTACATCGCCAACTCCGGTATCTCGGTGCGGAAGGACGTGGCCGCCGACCCGGCGTACGCCAAGGCCCAGCCCGGCATCAAGTTCTTCACGGATCTGGTCGCGAGCACCCACTACCGGCCCGCCTACCCCGCGTACCCGAAGGTCTCCACGGCCATCCAGGAGGCGATGGAGGGCGTGACGACAGGCGACATGTCGGCGGACAAGGCGGCGAGTTCGTACGACGACGCGCTCAAGTCGGCCACGGACGACCAGGTCGTCCAGAAGTGACCGGCGGCGACCACCGATGACCGCCGTGCCGCAGCACGCGGGCCCGGACCTGGCGAGGAAACCTCCGGGCCCGGCGCCCCACACCTCCGCCCGTCACCCCAGCTCACACCGCCACCCCCTCCTCCGCGGCCTGACGCGCGCCCTCCCCCTCTCCCCCGCCCTGGTCCTCCTGCTCCTCTTCCTCGCCGGCCCGATCGCCTACTGCGCCTACCTCGCCTTCACCGACCTCCAGCTCACCGGCCAGGCCCACTCCTCCTTCGTCGGCTTCGCCAACTTCCGTACGGCCTTCAAGGATCAGGAGTTCCTCAACGCCGTATGGCTGACGATCGTCTTCACGGTCCTGTCGTCGCTCATCGGCCAGAACACCCTGGGCCTGGCGCTGGCGGCGCTGATGCAGCGCGCTTCGAAGCCGGTGCGCACACTGACGGGCGGCATCGTGATCACGGCGTGGGTACTGCCGGAGGTGGTGGCGGGCTTCCTCCTCTACGCCTTCTTCCGCCGCGAGGGCACCCTGAACGCCATCCTGGACCGGCTCCATCTCCCGTCCCAGAACTGGCTGTTCACGCTCCCGATCCTGGCGGTGTCGTTCGCGAACGTCTGGCGGGGAACGGCCTTCTCGATGCTGGTCTACTCAGCAGCCCTGAACGAGATTCCCCAGGAGATCACGGAGGCGGCGGAGGTGGACGGCGCGGGCGGCCTGCGCCGCATGTGGCACATCACGTTGCCGATGATCCGCCGCTCCATCGGCACGAACCTGATGCTGAACACCCTCCAGACCCTGTCCGTCTTCGGCCTGATCTGGGTGATGACGAGAGGCGGCCCGGGAAGCAAGAGCCAGACCCTGCCCCTGTACATGTACGAACAGGGCTTCCAGAACAGCATGATCGGCTACGCCACGGCGGTCGCGCTGCTGCTCCTGGTCGTCGGCTCCCTGTTCTCGGTCGTGTACCTGCGCCTGCTGCGGACGGAGGTCTGACGACATGCCACGCAGACGTACGACCCTTGCATCCCGCCGCGCGACCCACCGCCTGGCCGCCGACGCGGGCCTCCTCGTCGCGGCCGCCGCCTTCGCGCTCCCCCTGGCCTGGGTCGTCCTGTCCTCCCTGGACCCGCAGGCCGGCCTCAAGGTGAAGGTCCCGGACAGCCTGACCCTGTCCAATTTCGACGCCGTACTGACGCCGGACATCACCCTCACGCCCTTGCTGAACAGCCTGATCCTGTGCGGAGGCGGGACGCTGCTGACCGTGGTGTGCGCGGCGCTGGCGGCTTATCCGTTGTCGCGGTTCCGGTCGCGGCTGAACCGTCCGTTCCTGCTCACGATTCTGTTCGCGACGAGTCTGCCGATCACGGCGATCATGGTGCCGGTGTACGCGTTGTTCGTGCAGGTGAATCTGATCGACACCGTGCAGGGCACGATCTTCTTCTTCGCCGCGTCCCAGCTTCCCTTCGCCATCTGGCTGATGAAGAACTTCATGGACGGGGTGCCGAAGGAACTGGAGGAGGCCGCATGGACGGACGGCGCGGGATCCCTTCAGTCCCTGGTACGGATCGTGCTGCCGCTGATGGGGCCGGGGGTGGCGGTGGTGACCGTCTTCTCGTTCGTGATGATGTGGGGGAACTTCTTTGTCCCGTTCATGCTCCTGCTTACGCCGGATCAGATGCCGGCGAGTGTGAGCATCAATGAGTTCTTCGGGAATCGGGGGATGGTGGTGTACGGGCAGCTGGCGGCGTTTTCGGTTATCTATTCGACGCCGGTGATCTTGCTGTATGTGTTGGTGGCCAGGCGGTTGGGTGGGGGGTTTGCTTTGGGTGGGGCTGTCAAGGGGTGATGTCGTCGGCCCGGGTGCGGGCTTGGGCGGCTTCGGTGGGGGCGTTGGCCCGGGTGTAGGCGTCGGCGGCCTGGAGGTAGCAGGCGTGGGCGGGGCGGGCGGCGTCCTGGTGGACGAGAGCCAAGTTGTGGAGCGTCTGGCCTGTCCCGTACCAGTCCTCGAATTCCCGGAACACCTCCAGGGCCTTCCCGTACGCCTCAACGGCCTCCTCCCCCCGGCCCGCCTTCCACAGGGCGACACCGAGGTTGTTCCACGCGCTGGCTTCGCGGTGGCGGTCTCCGGCGGCTTGGTACAGGTCGCGGGCCCGGGTGTGGGCGTTGACAGCCTCCTCGGCCCGGCCCGTCTCCCGTAGGGCGTTGCCGAGGTTGTTCCACGCGATGGCCTCGCCGACCTGGTCCCCGGCGTGGTGGTCAGCCTCCCGCGCGGCACCGCAGACGGTGATCGTGTCGTCGAAATAGCGCCGCCAGCCCAGATACACCGCCTGGCACTGTGACAGCCGCACGGCCGCATCCGCGTACCGGTCCTCCCGCGCCCACTGCACCGCCGCCACCAGCCCGCCCCGCTCACCGTCCAGCCACGCCAACGCCCCCGCCAAGGCAGCACCGCCCACATGCGCGTCCTACTCCGGCAGCACCCCCGCCCGAAACGGCTCCACCCCCACGACCCGCCGCACCCGCACCGGCTCGATCAGCAGCATCACCCGCTGCTCCCCGGGCAGCAGCCACGGATACCGGTCCTCGCCGATGTACTTCCGGGCCAGGCGGTCCATGCCGCGCTCCGCCTCCTCCCCCTCCACGAACCGGGCGACCCGCCCCCGGATCTCGGCCCGGTCGTACGGGTTGTCGGCGTCGTGGTGGGACAGCGAGACGTTGGGATTGAGCCGCAGGTTGTCGATCTTCACGCGGCCGATCGACGTATTGACCATGACGTACACGTCTTCGATGTCCGCCCACATAGGCGAGACATGCGGCATCCCGTCCGCGCCCACCGTGGCGAGGTGCCAGAAGTTCGGCGCCAGCAGACGCTCGCGAATATGCCCCTCGAGCTTGACGTTCACAAAGTCGCCGCCTCTCGGGCCGCCCGTCCGGACGGCTTCGCGCCATCCTCGCCAGCGCGCCCGTCACGACGACAGACGATCTTCGGCCACCCCGTCCAATCCGCACGCGTGGCCGAATCCGTACGTTTCTACAATCCGTGATCCTGGCCGAACAGACCGTAGTCATCGTGTCACGGCCCGCCTACGTTGTGGCCCGTGCGCCAACGTCCAGCCCGCTCGAACCAGCCCGCCCCGCCCTTCAACGCCCCCGCCGCCCGCCGGCTCCGCACGGCCCTCAACATGGGCCCCGAACATGTCGCCTACGGTCTGCGTGTCTCATACGGGCTGCCGTACGTCTCCCCGGATCTCGTCCTCGCCTGGGAGCGCGGCTCCGTCACCCCTTCCAGCCCCGAACTCACCGCTCTCGCAGGCGTGTTGTGGTGCTCCCCCGGTGAGATCACCGGACCGCCCCGCACCCTGCGCGAGCACCGCATCGCCCGCGGCCTCGCCCCGGAGGACGTCGCCCGCACGGTCGGCCTGGAGTTCCTCGCCTATATGCACATGGAGGAGCACAACGCCTGGCGCGGCAACGAGCGCCAGTCGGCCACCCTCGCCGATGTGCTCGACCTCTCGCTCCCGGACTTCGTCACCGTCACGGGACGCGAGCCGAAGCTGGCCGAGCTGCTGCGCAGTGCGGTGACCACGCGCTGGCAGGCGTACGTCCGCCCGGTGGCCAAAACCGTACCCCTGGACCGGCGCCTCCTGGAGGACGCCCTCCAAGCGCTGCACCAGGAGTACCAGGGGCAGATGGTCGCCTCGCTGAGCTGGGGCGACGGAAACGCGGCCAGCGAGTCGAGCGACTCCGGCCGCGAGTTCCTGGACCGCATCGTCGACCACTTCTGGGCAGCGGTCCAGGACACCACCGGATGAGGCGGACCCAGGGCCTCTAGAAGACCGACTCCGCCTCGTCCATCCGGTCCTTCGGGACCGTCTTCAGCTCGGTCACCGCCTCCGCCAGCGGCACCATCACGATGTCCGTACCGCGCAGAGCCGTCATCCGGCCGAACTCGCCACGGTGCGCCGCCTCCACCGCGTGCCAGCCGAAGCGGGTGGCGAGGACGCGGTCGTAGGCGGTGGGGACGCCGCCGCGCTGCACATGGCCGAGGATGACCGGCTTGGCCTCCTTGCCGAGCCGCCGCTCCAGCTCGTACGCCAGTGCCGTGCCGATGCCCTGGAAGCGCTCGTGGCCGAACTGGTCGATCTCGCCCTTGCCGTAGTCCATGGTGCCCTCGGCGGGGTGGGCGCCCTCCGCCACGCACACGACTGCGAACTTCTTGCCGCGGGAGAAGCGCTCCTCGACCATCTTGACGAGGTCGGCCGGGTCGAAGGGGCGCTCGGGCAGACAGATGCCGTGCGCACCGGCCGCCATGCCGGACTCGAGGGCGATCCAGCCCGCGTGCCGGCCCATGACCTCGACGACCATCACGCGCTGGTGCGACTCGGCCGTGGTCTTCAGGCGGTCCATCGCCTCCGTGGCGACCCCGACCGCGGTGTCGAAACCGAAGGTGCGGTCCGTGGAGGAGATGTCGTTGTCGATCGTCTTCGGGACGCCGACCACCGGCAGGCCCGCGTCGCTGAGCATGCGGGCCGCGGTCAGCGTGCCCTCGCCGCCGATCGGGATCAGCGCGTCGATGCCGAAGTCACGGGCGATGTCGGCCGCGCTCTCACAGGCCTCGCGCAGTCGGTCCCGCTCCAGCCGGGAGGAGCCCAGGATGGTGCCGCCGCGGGCCAGGATGCCGCCGACGTCGTCGAGGTCGAGGGAGCGGTAGCGGCCGTCGAGCAGACCGGCGTAGCCGTCCTCGAAGCCGATGACCTCGTCGCCGTACTGGGCGACCGCTCGGTGCACGACCGACCGGATCACGGCGTTCAGGCCGGGGCAGTCGCCGCCTGCGGTGAGAACTCCGATGCGCATCGTGCTGTGTCTCCTGCTCGCTGTCGTTACCGGTGAGCCAGCCCGGTGGTTTCCGGTGAGCCGGTCCGATTGTTTCATGCCCGACAGGACGATATCCCTTCTGTCAGCTATGGCCCGATTGGCCCTATCGGGACGTCGGTCCCGACCCCCATCCTGACGGGCGCCTTATCCAGCGTCAGGGGTATTGTCAAGAGGGTTCCGCTCACCTCGGTGGGCGATTTTTATAACGGCGCAGGGAAGGGGCGAGCACGCGTGACGCGCAGCGTGTACGTGACCGGGATCGACCGGGGCGACGGCCGTCAGGTCGTGGAGCTGGGGGTCATGGAGCTCCTGACCCGGCAGGTCGACCGGGTCGGGGTGTTCCGGCCGCTCGTCCACCACCAGCCCGACCGCCTGTTCGAGCTGCTCCGCGCCCGCTACCGGCTCTCCCAGGACCCGGCCACCGTCTACGGCATGGACTACCACGAGGCGTCCGCCCTCCAGGCGGAGCAGGGGACGGACGAACTGGTGTCCACCCTCGTGGAACGCTTCCTCGTGGTCGCGCGCGACTACGAGGTCGTCCTCGTCCTGGGCACGGACTTCGCCGACACCCAGCTCCCCGACGAGCTCTCCCTCAACGCCCGGCTGGCGAACGAGTTCGGCGCGTCCGTGCTCCCGGTCGTGGGCGGCCGGGGGCAGACCACCGAGTCCGTGCTCGCCGAGACGCGCAACGCCTTCCGCGCGTACGAGAGCCTGGGCTGCGACGTCCTCGCCATGGTGACCAACCGGGTCGCGCGCGAGGACCGGGAGGAGATCGCACAGAAGCTCGACTCCCGCCTCCCCGTGCCGTGCTACGTCGTCCCGGACGACCCCGCCCTCGCCGCCCCCACCGTCTCCCAGATCGGCCAGGCGCTGGGCGCGAAGGTCGTCCTCGGCGACGACTCGGGGCTGGCGCGCGACGCCCTGGACTTCGTCTTCGGCGGTGCGATGCTGCCGAACTTCCTGTCCGCCCTGACCCCGGGCTGTCTGGTGGTGACCCCGGGCGACCGCGCCGACCTGGTCGTCGGCTCGCTGGCCGCGCACAGCGCCGGCACCCCGCCGATAGCCGGGGTGCTGCTCACCCTGAACGAGGTGCCGAGCAACGAGATCCTCACCCTCGCCGCCCGCCTCGCCCCGGGCACCCCGGTGCTCTCGGTGCCCGGCAACAGCTTCCCGACCGCCGCCGAACTCTTCGCCCTGGAGGGAAAGTTGAACGCGGCGACGCCACGCAAGGCGGAGACCGCGCTCGGCCTCTTCGAGCGGTACGTCGACACCGGCGACCTCATCAAGCGGGTCTCCGCGCCCAGCAGCGACCGTCTCACCCCGATGATGTTCGAGCACAAGCTGCTCGAACAGGCCCGCTCCGACAAGCGCCGGGTCGTCCTGCCGGAGGGAACCGAGGAGCGCGTCCTGCACGCCGCCGAGGTGCTGCTGCGCCGCGGTGTCTGCGACCTCACCCTGCTCGGCCCGGTCGAGCAGATCCGCAAGAAGGCCGCCGACCTGGGCATCGACCTGGGCGAGTGCCGGCTGATCGACCCTGCGACCAGCGAGTTGCGTGACTCCTTCGCCGAGATGTACGCGCAGTTCCGCGCCCACAAGGGCGTCACCGTGGAGCTGGCGTACGACGTGGTCTCGGACGTCAACTACTTCGGCACGCTGATGGTCCAGGAAGGGCTGGCGGACGGCATGGTCTCCGGGTCCGTCCACTCGACGGCCGCGACCATCCGCCCGGCCTTCGAGATCATCAAGACGAAGCCCGAGGCCGACATCGTCTCGTCCGTCTTCTTCATGTGCCTCGCCGACAAGGTCCTCGTCTACGGCGACTGCGCCGTGAACCCCGACCCGGACGCCGAGCAGCTGGCCGACATCGCCATCCAGTCGGCCGCCACCGCCGAGCAGTTCGGCGTGGAGCCGCGGATCGCGATGCTGTCGTACTCGACGGGTACGTCCGGCTCGGGCGCCGACGTGGACAAGGTGCGGGAGGCGACCGAGCTGGTCCGGGGAAGGCGCCCCGACCTGAAGATCGAGGGGCCGATCCAGTACGACGCCGCGGTGGAACCGACGGTCGCGGCGACCAAGCTGCCGGAGTCCGAAGTCGCCGGGCAGGCAACGGTTCTGATCTTCCCTGACCTCAATACAGGTAACAACACCTACAAGGCCGTGCAGCGCTCGGCCGGCGCGATCGCCGTCGGGCCGGTGCTGCAGGGTCTGCGCAAGCCCGTCAACGACCTGTCCCGGGGCGCTCTTGTCTCGGACATCGTCAACACCGTCGCCATCACCGCCATACAGGCCCAGCACCCGAACGAGAAGGCGTCCGCCCAGTGAGCCCGACCCGTGTCCTCGTCCTCAACTCCGGCTCCTCGTCGGTGAAGTACCAGCTGCTCGACATGCGGGACAGCAGCCGGCTCGCCATGGGCCTCGTCGAGCGGATCGGCGAGGAGACCTCACGGCTCAGGCACACGCCGCTCGGGACGGGCGGCGAGACCCGTGAGTGGAGCGGGTCGATCGCCGACCACGAGGCGGCCCTGAAGGCCGTCTCGGAGGAGCTGGCGAAGGACGGGCTGGGGCTGGACTCCCCCGAGCTCGCCGCGATCGGGCACCGGGTCGTGCACGGCGGCAAGTCCTTCACCGAACCGACCGTGATCGACGACGCCGTGCTCGCCGAGATCGAGCGGCTGATACCGGTGGCACCCCTGCACAACCCGGCCAACCTCACCGGCATCCGCACCGCGCAGGCGCTGCGGCCCGACCTGCCGCAGGTCGCCGTCTTCGACACCGCGTTCCACACGACGATGCCGGAGTCGGCCGCCCGCTACGCCATCGACGTACAGACCGCCGACAAGTACCGGATCCGGCGCTACGGCTTCCACGGGACCTCGCACGCGTATGTGTCCCGGGCCACCGCCGAGCTGCTGGGGAAGGCACCCGAGGAGGTCAACGTCATCGTGCTGCACCTCGGCAACGGGGCGTCCGCGTCTGCCGTGCGGGGCGGGAAGTGCGTGGACACCTCCATGGGGCTGACGCCTTTGGAGGGGCTCGTGATGGGTACGCGATCCGGGGACATGGATCCGGCCGTCATCTTCCATTTGATGCGTGTTGGCGGAATGTCCACTGACGAGATCGACACTCTTCTCAACAAGAAGAGCGGGTTGATCGGGCTGTGCGGTGACAACGACATGCGGGAGATCCGTCGCCGGGTCGACGATGGTGACGAAGAGGCGCAGCTCGCCTTCGACATCTACATTCACCGGCTGAAGAAGTACATCGGTGCCTATTACGCCGTACTCGGCCGGGTGGACGCGGTCGCCTTCACGGCGGGAGTCGGGGAGAACGCGAGCCCGGTGCGGGAGGCTGCCCTTGCGGGCCTTCAGGAGCTGGGCCTTGCGGTGGACAGCGAGCTGAACGCCGTACACAGCGACGAACCGCGGTTGATCTCGCCGGCGCACGCGCGCGTGGCGGTCGCCGTGGTGCCGACCGACGAGGAACTGGAGATAGCCACACAGACCTACGCACTGGTCGGGCAGTAACGATATACGGCTTCGCCGCACGGCCGGTTGAAGAAGTCCGAGGAATACACCGCAGTAACACGCCTGAGCGCGGACCCGCCCATTTGTATCTTCCGCCAGACGGAATATTCCGCGGCGAAACAAACCGATAGGATCGCCCCATGCGCCGTTCGAAAATCGTCTGTACTCTCGGCCCCGCGGTCGACTCCCACGAAATGCTGGTCTCGATGATCGAGGCCGGAATGAACGTGGCCAGGTTCAACTTCAGCCACGGCACCCACGCCGAGCACCAGGGGCGGTACGACCGCGTCCGGGCCGCCTCCAAGGAGACCGGCCGTGCCATCGGTGTCCTCGCCGACCTGCAGGGTCCGAAGATCCGTCTGGAGACCTTCGCGGAAGGCCCGGTCGAGCTCGAGCGCGGTGACGAGTTCGTCATCACCATCGAGGACGTCCCGGGCGACAAGTCCATCTGCGGTACGACCTACAAGGGCCTGCCCGGTGACGTCGACCGCGGCGACCAGATCCTGATCAACGACGGCAACGTCGAGCTGAAGGTCCTGGACGTCGAGGGCCCCCGGGTCAAGACGATCGTCATCGAGGGCGGTGTCGTCTCCGACCACAAGGGCATCAACCTCCCCGGCACGGCCGTCAATGTGCCGGCGCTGTCCGAGAAGGACGTCGAGGACCTCCGCTTCGCGCTGCGCATGGGCTGCGACATGGTCGCGCTGTCCTTCGTCCGCGACGCCAAGGACGTGGACGACGTCCACCGCGTGATGGACGAGGAGGGCCGCCGCGTCCCCGTCATCGCCAAGGTGGAGAAGCCGCAGGCGGTCGAGAACATGGAGGCCGTCGTGATGGCCTTCGACGCGGTGATGGTCGCCCGCGGTGACCTCGCCGTGGAATACCCGCTCGAGAAGGTCCCCATGGTGCAGAAGCGCCTGATCGAGCTGTGCCGCCGCAACGCCAAGCCGGTGATCGTGGCGACCCAGATGATGGAGTCGATGATCACCAACTCCCGCCCCACCCGCGCCGAGGCCTCCGACGTGGCCAACGCGATCCTGGACGGCGCGGACGCGGTCATGCTGTCCGCGGAGTCCAGCGTGGGCGCCTACCCGGTCGAGACCGTGAAGACGATGTCGAAGATCGTCGCCGCGGCCGAGCAGGAGCTGCTCTCCAAGGGCCTGCAGCCGCTGGTGCCGGGCAAGAAGCCGCGTACGCAGGGTGGTTCGGTCGCCCGCGCCGCGTGCGAGATCGCGGACTTCCTGGGCGGCCGGGGCCTGGTGGCCTTCACGCAGTCCGGTGACACCGCCCGTCGGCTGTCGCGCTACCGCGCCCAGCAGCCGATCATCGCCTTCACCACCGACGAGAACACCCGCAACCAGCTCACCCTCAGCTGGGGCGTGGAGTCGCACGTGGTGCCGTTCGTGAACACCACGGACGAGATGGTCGACATGGTCGACCAGGAGATCGCCAAGATCAACCGCTTCAACCCGGGCGAGATCGTCATCATCACCGCCGGCTCGCCCCCCGGCGTCCCCGGCACCACCAACATGCTCCGCGTCCACCACATCGCGGGCGGCGGCGGCAACTGACGCAGCCACAAAGGCTCTTGTACGGCGCTGAGGGCGCCCCCTGCGAACAGGGGGCGCCCTCAGTCTTTCTGCGGCTCCCGGACGGGTCTGTGACGGCGTTCAGCCGGTTCCGTCGGTCGTGTAGATGCGCATGCCGGGCACGTTCAAGGTGCCGCCGAACTGCGCGGCCTGCACGACCTTCACGTTGGTGAAGTAGATCAACGGGATGTTCAGCGGAGGCGGGCTGTCCGGAGTGAACGTGAGCGGGATCAGGCCGAGCAGGTTCCCGGAGATGGACTCCGTGTACATCGTCGTCGGACCACCGGTGATCTTGGACGTCGTTCCCGGCCCGGCCTGCACGTGGTAGGTCTTGTTGATGCCGTGGTCCTTGACCGTCTGGTGCAGGTCGCCGATGTCGGTGCCGCCGGAGATGACGTACTTCAGCACCCTCTTGATCGTGCCGTTGGCCGTCCTCACCTTGACGATGCCCTGGTAGTCGGCACCCTTCAGCGTCAGCGAGCTGGCGTTCAGGTACCAGGGGTCGTCCGCCACCGGCACCTTGTTGTCGACGCCGCCCGTGGCGTCCGTGGCGGCCTCGCAGTTCGCCGCGTTCGCGGACGAGCTCGGCGAGGGGCTGGCGGAGGTGGCCGAATCGGCCGCCTTCTGGGCCGCCTTGGTGGCCTCCTCGGCCGCCTTGGTCGCCGTGTCGGTCGTGTCCTTCACGGTCTTGCCGACCGTGTCGGTGACCTTCTTGGTCGTCTCCTTGAGGGTGTCAGAGGCGCTCGTGCCCGACGACGAGTCCTTGCTCGTGCTCGCCGAGGCGGACGGGGTGGGCGTCGGGCTCGCGCTCGACGTGGAGCTGCCGCTGCCGCCCCCGAGGAGGCCGCCGAGCGCCTCGCCGATGCCGTCCAGCAGACCGCCGCCGCTGCTCGCGGACGCCGAGGGGCTCGGCGTGGCGGTGCCGCTGCCCGACGCGTCCTTGCTCGAACTCGCCGAGGCGGACGGCGTGGGCGTCGCCTTGTCGCCGGAACCTGAATCCGACGAACCGGTCTTGCCCGAGTCCGAGGAGTCCTTGGACGTGCCCGCAGAGGACGAGGGCGAGGGCGTCGCCTTGTCGGCCGTGGCACTTGAGCTCGCCGAGGCGGACGGCGACGGCGAGGCCGACGCGTTGTCGCCCAGCGCGGCCACACAGTTCTTGTACTCGTCCGCGGTCAGGCTCTTCGACGACGGCGACGAGCCGCCGCTGTCGGCGAGCGCGAGCGAGGACGTGAACCCCATTCCCATGAGGACCGCGGTCGGCATCGCCACCGTGGCTATCGCCTTGCCCGCCGGCATGTGGAACCTGGTGAACAGCGGCTTCTTGGGTGCCGCGTGGCGCGGCCCGGTTCTCACACGGGACTCGTCCACATCAGTCCCGTGGGTCACCTCGTCAGCCGGCACTGTGCCTCCCGTTCGCCCCGTTCGCCGGGCTCGTTCCTGACAGATCGATCGGCTC
Source organism: Streptomyces sp. NPDC051172 (assembly GCF_040682555.1). Classification (NCBI taxonomy): domain Bacteria; kingdom Bacillati; phylum Actinomycetota; class Actinomycetes; order Kitasatosporales; family Streptomycetaceae; genus Streptomyces; species Streptomyces sp. NPDC051172. Next base: position 9,931 of record NZ_JBFBBE010000088.1, on the reverse strand, counting down.
GCCCACCACGGGCTTGAGGATGGTGGTGTCCGTGTCCATCGCCTGCGGGGCACCGCCCGCTCCCGGCACGTCCTCCTGCGCCGCCTCGGCCGGCGGCTCATCCGGCGCCCAGGCCACGGCCATCGCCCCGCCGACCAGCGCGAACAGGAAGCCCAGCAGGAAGCCGCCGAGGTTGGACACGGGGATGGACACCAGCCCCAGCAGGATCGCCGCGACGCCCGCGAAGGTACGCACGTGCTTCTGGAACCAGAGGCTGAAGCCCAGGACGATCAGCAGCACACCGATGATCAGGGATCCGGCACCGGCGGTGGTGGACATCGCCAGCGTCAGATGCCCCACCTGCAGGTGGGCGTACGGGAAGTAGGCGATGGGGAGTCCGCCGAGCATGACGAACAGGCCGGCCCAGAACGGCCGCGTGCCCCGCCAGGCGCGGAACTGCGCCCTCCGGCGACTGAACTGGCCGGAGGGTACGGCAGGAGTCTCGGCGCTCATGGAATACAGCTCCCTGGTGCGGCTTTGCTGTGGTGATGGTGCTGTGGTGGTGAGTTGCAGTACGTGTGAAGAATGTGGTGGAAGGTGGACGGGCGGGGGCGCCCATCGGCTCCCCCGCCCGTCACCGAGTGCCTAGTAGCACTCGTGGGTGCCCGCCTGCACGGACATGCTCAGACCGCTGAGCTTGAAGGTTCCGGCAGTGGTCGCCCACGCCGTCTGCTGCACACCGGTCAGCGACGCCTTCTCAGCCTGCTGCGCGAATCCGAACGGGTTGGCGGCCTCGCCGCCACCCTTCATGCCCGGACCCTTGCCGCCCTTGTCCTTGCCCGTGTTGCCCGCGGCCACACCGATGTCGATGTTCGAGAACGTCGCATCGGTGGTGTCCAGCTTGTCGAGGTCGATGTACAGCTTGTCGGCCTCGACCGCGTCCTTGCCGTCACCCGCATGCAGGATCAGGCTGACACTGCCCAGCACCGGGATGTTCGGGGTGACCACCGACTGGCACAGATGGGTGATGGTCGCGTGATCGAACGCCGAGACCGCCACCGGACGGGTCGTCTTCTGGCCGTCGAGGGTGTACCCCGAGTCCAGGGCCCCGTACTGCTCGAAACCTGTACCTTCCAGCGTGGCGGCCGACACCTTGAACTGCTGGCCGGACACGCTGAACGACGCGGCGAGAGCGCCCTGCGCGAGGGCGACACCTATCGCGGCCGTAGCGGCGACGCTGGGCACCATGACCACAGCGAACCGCTTCCATCTGGTCCCGCCACGCACCTGGGACTCCATATTTCCTCCTTCTCGGACGTACATCTCCTGGCCCTGACTGCTGCCTGTCGGCGGCTCAGCCGGGCAGGGATGGGAGAAGTGCTACGTCCTCGGGAAGGAGAGCGCCCGCACTCGGAGGCGCAAACCGCGCACCGATCACCGGCGATCACCCCCGAGCGACAACCACTGGTCGCGCCTGACACACATCACGCACAACCTTGCTGGACAGGCTTCGCCGAGCCGACGAAGACCCCCCTGCCCAAGAGTCGGTGCCAGTAGACACAGGCTCTGCTCGGTGGGGACCCAGGAACTCCCGCGACCCAACCGGCTGTCGGGGTACGGGAAAGGACCGAGCGTCGCCGATCGTGGTGCATTCTCGCCGCCCGCACAAGGGGCTTCGTTACTGGGTAGTAACGGCCGGATAACCGAAGGACGACCCACAGGTCTCAGGTGGCGACGGAGGGTGCAGTCGAGGGCCCGGACAAAACTATTGATCGCTGGACAGAAACCGACAGACCAAAGCCCGGAACTTACTCCCAGTAACAGCGGCCGCGTTTACCAAGTTTTGGTAAAGCGCGGCCGCACTGACGTTCCTTCGGCAAATCTTTCACTCGGGCATCACATGCCCTGGTGTTTAGCGACTGGTCAGAACAGCGCCCGCGCGAGCGCCCGGCGGGCCGTCGCCACCCTCGGATCATCCGCCCCAACGACCTCGAAGAGCTCCAGCAGTCGCAGACGTACCGTGTCGCGGTCGTCACCCGCCGTGCGCCGGACGGTGTCGATGAGCCGCCCGAAGGCGTCCTCCACATGACCGCCGACCAGATCCAGATCGGCAGCTGCGATCTGCGCCTGTACGTCGGCCGGCTTCTCGGCGGCGTCCTTGCGCACCTGCTGCGGGTCGAGGCCGCCCACGCGCTGCAGCAACTCGGCCTGGGCGAGGCCCAGTTGGGCCTCCGGGTTGCCCGGGTCCTCACTCAGCACGTTCTTGTACGCCTGCACCGCACCGCCGAAGTCCCCCGAGTCCAGGGCTCGTACGGCCGCCTCGAGCAGCGCGTCGTACGGCCCGGCCGGCGCCGCCTCGGCCACTGCCTGGCCGCCGCCCGGCTCGGCGTCGGGGTCGACCGTCAGACCGGTCAGGCCGAAGCGCTGCTCGGCCACCTGTACGAGCTGGTCGAGGGTCTGGCGGATCTGCTGTTCGCCGGCGGCCCCCTGGAAGAGCGGCAGCGCCTGCCCCGCCACCACGGCGAAGACGGCCGGGATCCCCTGGATCCCGAACTGCTGCATCAGCATCTGGTTGGCGTCGACGTCGATCTTGGCGAGCAGGAAGCGGCCGTTGTACTCGACGGCGAGCCGCTCCAGGACCGGGCTCAGCTGCTTGCAGGGCTCGCACCACTCGGCCCAGAAGTCGATGACGACGGGCACCTCGGTGGACCGCTGCAGGACCTCGCGCTCGAAGGCGGCCTCGTCGACGTCGAGGACGAGATCGGCCGGGGAGACGGCTCCCGGGCCACCGCCCTGCCGGGCTGCTTCGGCGCGCGCCTGCTCCGCCTTCGCCTTGGCCTCCTGGGCCGCCTTCACCGCGGCGAGGTCGACGACTCCGCTCATGGACATGTTCCGTGGCTGCATGCGTCTATCCTCCCCCGTTCCCGCGCATGAGTGCTGCATACCCCGGGGGAAACCCCCGGACCCCCGTGCATTGAGAAAGCCGGTCCTGTTGCGTTCTGTTCGACGCCGGGTCCCCACCCCACGTCAGTGGTTGTCGCCCGTGGAGTCACTCACGAGCTTTCGCTACGAGTCGTAGCGTAATGGCACCGAGTGCCTCCCGGGTACCACCCCCCGGTGATCTCCCTCACGGCCTCACAGGAACTGCCGGTTATGGTCGTGGGATGCAGAGCCGCACTCGCGCCACCCGCGCCTCAGGACGCCCGCGCAGCGCCGAGGCGGACGCCGCGATCCTCGCGGCCACCCGGGAGGCCCTGGTGGAGCTGGGCTGGTCGAAGCTCACCCTGGGAGACGTGGCGACACGGGCCGGGGTTGCAAAGACGACCCTGTATCGCCGCTGGGCGGGCAAGAACGAACTCGTCGTCGACGCGGTGGCCGAGCTCTTCGACGAACTCGTCCTCCCCGACCGCGGCACCCTGGCGGCCGACATCGAGGGCGTGGTCCTGCAGTTCGCGGCCATCCTGGCCCGCCCGGAGGCCGCGAGCGGCCTGATGGCGGTCGTCGCGGAGTCGACCCGCGACGACGCCCTGCGGGAGCGGATCCGCTCCTCGATCGTGGAGCGCCAGAAGAGACTGGTCCTGGAGGGCCGCGCCCGCGCCCAGACCCGCGGCGAGCTGCCCCCCGAGACGGACCCCGCCGAGGCGGCCCGCACGGTCGACCTGATCTTCGACGTGGTCGCGGGCGCGGTGGTGCACCGCACGCTGGTGAGCGGGCACCCGGCGGACGAGGAGTGGGTGCGCGCGTTCACGACCCTGCTCCTGACCGGCCTGGGAGCGGCCGCCCAGCAGCCGTAGACGCTCCCTCTGCTACGAGGTCTACGACGCCGGGCCGGCCGGCGGGGCGCCGGTGACCGCGTCGCCGTAGAGCTGACCGACGCTCTTGCCGAAGTAGGCGCTGTAGGAGATCTGCGGGGTGTAACCGCCTGTGTGGTAGCCGCCGATGACGCCCACCACCGCCCAGCCGCCCTTCCACGGCACCAGCATCGGTCCGCCACTGGTGCCGTCCACGAACGCGTCGCAGGCGATGCGCGGATAGCTGCCGGGCTCGTCGGGGTCGTCGCTGTCGTAGCGGGTGGTGCGGCTCCAGCACTCCAGCGGCTTGTCCGCGCCTCCCGGGTAGCCGATCATCCGCACCGGGGCGTGGTGGTACCCGGTGTCGGTGAGCAGCTGCACCGCGCCGGCTGCGTCCTGCAGCAGCTTGCCGTCCTGGTTGGGCTCGGTGACGGCGAAGCCGTAGTCGTACTGGGCGCCGGCGTGCTCCTTCAGGTCGTAGTACTGCTGCGGGACGTAAACACGGTTGACCCGGACCGGGAACACGCCGAACGGCTTGAGTCCGTCGTGGTACTGCGGCACGAAGGCCAGGTTGCGGCGCGGGGAGGCGCCGGAGTACCCCCTCAGACAGTGGCCCGCGCTCAGCACCAGGTCGTGGCCCGGGCTGCGCACCACGGAGCCGCTGCAGGTGCGCCCGGTACCGCTGGTGTCGGTCCAGAAGAAGGTGCCGGTCTGGGGGATGCCGTCGAAGCTGTGGCTGGGCGGGATGAACTCGCCGGGCATGGGCCCGTCCACCGCGGAGGAGGCGGCGGCGCCGGTGTCCGGGGCGGTGGAGTAGACGGAATCCTTGTCCAGGGCGGTGTCGACGGGCAGCGCGGCCGTCAGCCGGGCCGGGTTCCAGTAGGCGTCCAGCCGTTGCGCCACCGGGTTCACCGGCGGCGGAACGGAATGTGCGGACGCGACCGGGACCAGTGCAGCGCACGGCAGCATGGCCACCGCGACCGCGACGGCGGCCCGTACCACTCTGGGTCTGAAAAACCTACGCACCGTCAGTTCCCCTGAGCATCGGCGGACTCGACGGGCCGATGCTATGCACGGGAACGATCGCGGGAAAGGAGGCAGGTCACATTTTTATAAACGGTTCTGCGGGGTAGGCGTCAGAACCCTGCCGGCTCGGTGTACACCCCCCACTCGTCCCGCAGCACCCCGCAGATCTCGCCCAGGGTCGCCTCGGCGCGTACGGCGTCCAGCATCGGCTCGATCATGTTGGTGCCCGAGCGGGCGGCGGCGAGCATGGCGTCCAGGGCCGCCCGCACCCCGGCCTCGTCCCGCGCGGCCCTGCGGTCGCCCAGCACCCGCACCTGCTCCCGCTCCACCTCGTGGCTGACCCGCAGGATCTCCAGGTCCCCGGTGACGGACCCGTGGTGGACGTTCACGCCGACGACCCGCTTGTCACCCTTCTCCAGGGCCTGCTGGTACCGGAAGGCCGACTCGGCGATCTCGCCCGTGAACCAGCCGTCCTCGATCCCGCGCAGGATCCCGGAGGTGATCGGCCCGATCGGGTGCTGCCCGTCCGGATGTGCCCGCAGCCCCCGCTCCTTTATCTGCTCGAAGATCTTCTCCGCGTCCGCCTCGATCCGGTCCGTCAGCTGCTCGACGAACCACGAACCACCCAGCGGATCGGCCACGTTGGCGACCCCGGTCTCCTCCATCAGCACCTGCTGGGTGCGCAGCGCGATCTCCGCGGCCTGCTCGCTGGGCAGCGCGAGGGTCTCGTCCAGGGCGTTGGTGTGCAGCGAGTTGGTCCCGCCGAGCACCGCCGCGAGCGCCTCCACGGCCGTACGCACGACGTTGTTGTACGGCTGCTGGGCGGTCAGCGAGACACCGGCGGTCTGCGTGTGGAAGCGCAGCCACTGCGCCTTCTCGGACCTCGCCCCGTACACGTCCCGCATCCAGCGGGCCCAGATGCGCCGCGCCGCGCGGAACTTGGCGATCTCCTCGAAGAAGTCGACGTGCGCGTCGAAGAAGAAGGACAGCCCGGGCGCGAACACGTCGACGTCCAGTCCGCGGGAGAGCCCCAGCTCCACGTACCCGAACCCGTCGGCCAGCGTGTACGCCAGCTCCTGCGCGGCCGTCGACCCGGCCTCGCGGATGTGGTAGCCGGAGACGGACAGCGGCTTGTAGGCGGGGATGCCTGCGGCGCAGTACTCCATCAGGTCGCCGATCAGCCGCAGATGGGGCTCCGGCTGGAACAGCCATTCCTTCTGGGCGATGTACTCCTTGAAGATGTCGGTCTGGAGCGTGCCGTTGAGCACCCGCGGATCGACGCCCTGCCGCTCGGCGGCGACGAGGTACATGCAGAACACGGGCACGGCGGGCCCGCTGATGGTCATGGAGGTGGTGACGTCCCCCAGCGGGATGTCCTTGAACAGGACCTCCATGTCGGCGGCGGAGTCGATGGCGACCCCGCAGTGTCCGACCTCGCCGAGCGAGCGGGGATCGTCGGAGTCGCGCCCCATGAGGGTCGGCATGTCGAAGGCGACGGACAGACCGCCCCCGCCGTTGGCGAGGATCATCTTGTAGCGCTCGTTGGTCTGCTCGGCGTTCCCGAACCCGGCGAACTGCCGGATGGTCCACGTACGCCCTCGATAGCCGGTCGGGTACAGCCCGCGCGTGAAGGGGTACTCCCCCGGCCACCCGATCCGCTCGAAGCCGTCATACGCGTCTCCCGGCCGGGGCCCGTACACGGGCTCCACGGGATCTCCGGAGAGCGTGGTGAAGTCGGCCTCACGCTTGCGCGAAGCGTCGTACCGGGCCTGCCAGCGACGGCGGCCCTCCTCGATGGCGTCAGCGTCCATACCCTCGAATTTACTAGGACGTCCTAGTAAATGTCGAGGGGAAGCCGCGAGCGGGGCCCGGCTGCGGCACAGCGCCCGGCCCGGCGCCTCGGCCCGTCCTGGGCGGTCCGCTACTGGGACTTCTTCCCCGACGATCCCGCCGCCGCGCTGGATCTGTCCGACGGCCTGGTCTCGGATCCGTACACGTGGGAGGGCTCGGCGCCGGCGCAGCGGCTCGCGGACGAGCTCGGACCGTCGCGGACGGTGACCTGCAAAAGCCTGGCCAACGGCGGCTCGGCGGCCATCACGTCAGGGATCGTCAGACCTTCGCGACCGCGGGCGAGCCCTCGGTGAACTTCGTCTCCAGCTCGTGGCTGATCTTTCGCTCGACGAAGAAGGCGGCCGTCGGGATCGTCCCGGCGAGCAGCACCCACAGCTGCTTGCCGACCGGCCACTTCGCCTTGGAGCCCAGGTCGAAGGCGAAGATCAGGTAGACCACGTAGAGCCAGCCGTGCGCGATGGCGACGACGCGGGTGAAGTCCGCGGCGCCGCTGACATCCAGGCCGTACTTGGCGATCATGCTCAGGCACAGCAGGACCAGCAGGACACCGGTGACGTAGGCCATGACGCGGTAGCGGGTCAGCACGCTCTTCTTCATGGCGTCGAGCGTAACCGCCCGTTCCGGGAGATCTTGGGCCGGGTCATTCCTCGGCGAAGTCGGCCGCCGCCACCCGCAGCGGCCGCAGCATCGCGAAGATCTCCGCGCACTCCTCGGCGTCGTACGCACCGAGGCCGAAGTCCATCGCCATCAGGTCGCGGGTGGCCGCCTCGACGACCTCGCGGCCCTTGTCGGTGATGGAGGCGAGGGTGCCGCGCCCGTCGTTGGGGTTGGGGCGCTTGGCCACCAGGCCCGACTTCACCAGGCGGTCGACGGTGTTCGTCACCGAGGTGGGGTGGACCATGAGCCGCTCGCCGATCTTCGACATCGTCAGCTCGCCCTCCTTGGAGAAGGTGAGCAGAACCAGCGCCTCGTACCGCGCGAACGTCAGTCCGTACGGCTTGACCACCGCGTCGACCTCGGCGAGCAGGATCTGGTGTGCGCGCATGATCGAGGTGATGGCGGCCATGGACGGCACGTTTCCCCAGCGCTGCTTCCAGAGTTCGTCGGCGCGGGCGATCGGGTCGAAAGGAAGGCTGAGCGGCTTCGGCACGGAACCGACCTTACCGGCCGGTCACATGGTGGTCAGCCCCGTCTCGTCTTTCGGTCCGCCGGGCTTCCAGGACGAGAGGTACGCAGCACACCGCGCCCAGCGCTCCGGCCCCCGCCACGGTGGCCGGCACCCCCGCGAACTCCGCGACGACCCCCGCCAGCGCCATCCCCACCCCCTGGATCGTCATCAGCCCGGCGGTGAGCAGGGTCATGGCCCGTCCGCGCAGTTCCTCCGGCACGGCCCGCACGAACCACTGGTCCAGGCCCAGCGTGTACGCCGACCCCGCCCCCGAGAGCAGCAGCAGGAGGAGGGCGGGGGCGAGGCCGGGGTGCAGGACGTAGCCGAGGTACGGGAGAAGAGTGAAGGCGACAAGAGGGAGAGCGATGCGTTCGCGGGTCGCGGGGCGCAGGCGGGAGCCCGCGTACAGCTCGCCGGAGATGGTGCCCACCGGCAGCGCGCACATCAGCAGGCCCAGGCCGACCGGACCGGCGGCCAGCTCGTCGGCATAGGGGGCCGCCAGCGCCTCGGGCGTCACGGCGAACATGGGCGGCACCCAGAAGAGAAGGAGCAGGGCACGTGCGCGGCGGTCTGCGAGAACCTGGCGGGCGCCCTTGAGTGAGTCCGTGACCAGGGCGTCCCCCGCCGAGCTGCGAGCGGGCCTGTGCCGGGTGCCGAAGCGCAGGAGGGCGGCGGAGGCGCCGAAGCCGGCCACGGTGATCAGGAGGGCGTGGCGCGGGGTCACGGCGATCAGGAGCAGTCCGCCCAGGCCGTATCCGACGAGCAGCGCGCTCTGCGACACGATCCGCAGCAGGGAGCGGCCCAGCACGAACAGGTCGCCGTCGCCGAGGATGTCGGCGAGCGTGGCCGTCCTCGTCCCCTGGAACACCGGCGAGACGACGGCGACGCAGCAGCGCAGGGCGAGCAGGACCGCGATGTGCGGACCGGCGGCCACCATCAGGGCCACGCCCGCCGCCTGTGCCATGTCACACACCACCAGCACCCGCCGGGGCGGGAAGCGGTCGGCGACTCCCGCGAGCAGGGTCCCGCCCACGACGTACGGCAGAAAGCCGAGTGCGAAGGTGAGCGCGCTCATCAGGGGCGAGCCGGTGAGGTCGTAGACGAGGACCGACAGCGCGATCTCGCTGACGATCACCCCGAGCAGCGAGAGGGCGTGGGCCGCGAAGACGGCACGGAACTCGCGGACGGCGAACACGTCGAGATAGCGGCCGTGACCGGCGGAAGGCGCCTGTGGTCCGGGCAGGGTCGTAGTGCCCTCGGGCTCGTCTGATGGCATGGGCAGCAGCGTCCCCGGCCCAGGTGCGGCATTCTAGAGATTCGGCTCCAGCCGAATGTCGAGTTCGGTGCCGAGGGAGGGGCCTGTGCCGTCACGGCTGCACTTCGGAGAGGACGACTTCCTCCGCTGCCGCTTCGCGGTGTCCCCGCTGTGGGAGACCCAGGAGGTCGTGCGCATGCTCAAGCGGCCCGAGCGGCAGGGCTACCACGCGCACTGGCTGCGCCGTATGGGCCGGGTGGCGGCCGGGCTCGACCTCACCGCTCTGTGGCTGCTGATGCCCCGGCGCGGCCACTGCCCCGACTGGCTCTGCCCGCCCCCGATCGGCCCTGCCGCCGGCTTCGAGGAGGAGATCGCCGCCGTGCGGGCGAGCGACCCGGAGGCGGCCTGCGCGGACACCGCGCTGTCCCTTGCGGACACGCCGGGCGCCCTCGACTCGCCGCAGGCCCGCAGGTGGCTGAAGGACCCCGTCCGCATGATCGAGGAACTGTCGGACGCGATGGAGGAGGCCTGGCGCGCGCTCATCGCCCCGGACTGGCCCCGGCTGCGCACCCTCCTGGAGGCCGACGTCGCCTTCCACTCGCGGCGGCTGGCCGAGGTCGGGCTCGGCGGGCTGCTGCCGGAGATCAACCTGCGGTTCGGCTGGCAGGCCGGGACGCTCACCGTCGAGTTCCAGGGCCAGCACGAGCGGCGGCTCGGCGGACAGGGCCTGGTCCTGATGCCCAGCGTCTTCATCTGGCCGGACGTGACCCGTCTGGAACGGCCGCGCAGGACGCTCCGTCCGGGAGACCACCGAGTGGATCCGCTACGAGGCGCTCGCCAACCTCCTCTTCGCCCCGCTGG
>NZ_JBFBBE010000087.1:0-39497 GCF_040682555.1 Streptomyces sp. NPDC051172 | reverse complement strand
CGGGGCCCCGGCGCGCCGCGGCCCCCGCACCAACCCCGGGCCCCCCCCGGAACGGGCGCACCGCCCCGGCGGGGGCCCGGTGCCGTCGTGTGCCCTGAGCTCGCTGTGAGAGGCGGCGCAGGCGTGTCGGAGGTCGGACGCCGGGTCGCTGCCTCTCGGCGGGTGCTCTGGGGCGTGCCCGGCGGGTTGGAGTGTGCCTTACGGAGGTGGTCCGGTGAGGGAGGCGGCGTGAGCGCCGGATGGGCTGGGCCGTGGTGTCTCCGCGGGTGTCCCGGGGTGCGCTTGGCGGGTAGGAGTGCGGCCTTCGGGGGTGACCCGGTGGAGGAGGGGGCGTGCCAGGGGTGGGCCGGGACGTGGCGTCTGCGTGGTCCTGTCCGGATGCGTTGCCGAGGCCAGGTCTAAAACTGACGGACGTTATTGACAGGTGGGTCTCCCGTCCCTCGGAGACCCCCATGACCCCGCTCGGGGCAGCCGGGAAGCGCTGTTGGCCATAGCCGACCTGATCCAAACGACAGGCCCCTAGGCCGCCGCGTCCCCGCGGGTGCCCCGGCCCGTGCCCGCCGCGTCGGACAACGGCCCTTCCAGGGTGCGTCCGGCGGCGTCCGCCCCCTCGGTGCTGCGGCGGCGCGGGCCTGGTAGCAGCAGGCCCGAGAGCAGTGCGCCGACCGAGACGATCACGGCCGCGGCCGTGAAGGCCGACGACGCGGCGTGCTCGATGCGGTCGCCCGTCGCCCCGGTGGCGAGGTGGGTGCCGGACTCGCGGGCCAGTACCGTGCCGACCACCGCCACGCCCACCGCGTTGCCCAGCTCCTGCATGGTGTCGTTCAGCGCGGCCGCATTGCCCGAGCGTTCCGGAGGGACCAGCGTCAGCACGGTGTCCGTCGCGGGTGCGAGCGCCACTCCGACGCCGATGCCCATCAGGAGCAGGCTCAGCAGGATGCCGGGGTAGGCGTCGGCCGCGGCGAGCGACAGGATGCCCAGGGCGCTGAGGGCCAGCCCTCCTGTCACCGCGCCGCGCGGGCCGGTGCGGCGGGCGGCCCAGGGGGACAGCGCCGAGCCGACGCCGACCGCGATCGCCACGGGGGCCACCGAGAGGCCGGCCCGCAGCGGGGTGTATCCGAGGCCGAACTGGAGGAACTGGGTCAGCACGAACAGAGTGCCGGCCATGCCGCTGAACAGCAGCATGTTGCCCGCGGCGGCCCCCAGGAAGGCGGGCCGGCGCAGCAGCGCGAAGTCCACCATGGGGCTCGGATGCCGCCGCTCCCACCCTGCGAACGCGCCGCCGGCGAGCAGCGCCGCCCCGAACGCCCCGAGCACCGGCGCTGAGGTCCACCCCTCTCCCGAGGCGTGGATGGCGCCGTAGACCAGGCCCACCATCGCGGCCGAGCCCAGGCCGGCGCCCACCGGGTCCGCCGGACGCGGCACGGGTGCCGCCGACTCCGGCAGCAGGACCGCGCCGGCCACGAGCACGACGGCCACCGGCAGCAGGTTCACCAGGAAGACCGAACCCCACCAGAAGTGCGCGACGAGCGCGCCGCCGAGCACCGGTCCCGCGGCCACGCCGAGCGCGGAGGTGGCGCCCCACACGGCGATCGCCCGCGCCCGCTCCCGCTCCGGGAACGCGTTCACCAGGATCGACAGGGTGCCCGGCATCACGAGCGCCGCGGCCACGCCCATCACGGCCCGGGCCGCGACCAGCTGCCCGGCGTCCCGCGCGGCGAGCGCGACCAGGGTGCCCGCGCCGAACAGGGCCGCGCCGAGGAGAGTGGCCCGCTTGCGGCCGTAGCGGTCGGACAGCGTGCCCGCGGTGAGCAGGCAGGCCGCGAAGACCAGCGCATAGCCGTCGACGATCCACTGCGTGGTGCCGATGCCCGCGTGCAGGTCCCGCATCACGCTGGGCAGGGCGACATTGAGCAGACCGTTGTTGAGGATGATCACGAAGAGGGCGAGGGACAGCACCCCGAGCACCCACCAGCGCCGCGGGTCCGGCGGCTCCTCCGGGGGCGGCGGCGCCTGCTTCTCGTACGACTGCATCGCGTCCTGCATCGAGGTCTCCTCGGGCCGGCGAGCGGGCGCCACGACGGCGTGCACCCGGCCACAGCCTGGTGCTCCGCACTGAAGCCGTGGTTGAGCGCGTCCCCGGCCCGCGGCGCAACCGCCGCTACAGCCACCGCCACAAACATGGCTGGCCGCAGGCACCCGCAGGCAGCGACTTTCCGAGGCTTCCAGGACTTCCAGGAGTGGATGTGCAGGACGACCGGGCACAAGCCTTCATGACGACCCTGATCGAGCAACTCGTCGCCGTACGCCCCGAGACCGCGGGCCGCCAGGTCACCGAGCGCTCCCGGCTCACCGGCGACCTCGGCCTGGACTCGGTGGACCTCGCCGAGCTCTTCGAGCGCATCCGGGAGGTGTACGGGGAGGTCGAGATCGCGGACTGGCTGGCCCTGGCGACCCGCGCCGAGGGCGACACCGTCGGCAGCCTCGTCCGGTACCTGGCCCTGGTGCTGCCGGAGGACGCGCCGCAGCCGCTGGTGGCGGGGAGCGCGCGATGACCGTCACCACCCAGGCGCCGGCGCGCACCGACTACGTTGCTCTCGCCACCGAACTTGCCGGGCGTTTCGCCGAGCGGGCCCGGCAGCACGACGCGGACGGCAGCTTCCCGCACGAGAACTTCCGCGAACTCGTCGACTCCGGCTACACCGCGATGACCGTGCCCCGCGAGTACGGCGGCGGGGGAGCCGGTCTCGAGGAGTTGTGCCGGGCGCAGGAGACGCTGGCCACCGGCTGTGCGAGCACCTCCTTCGCCGTCAACATGCACGTCCACGGCATCGCCATGATCGCGGGCATCGGCGGCCCGGCCGCCGAGCAGGCCTACCGGGCGATCGCCCATGAGGGCGCGGTCATCGCGGGCGGCTTCAGCGAGCCCGGCGTCGGCGGCAACTGGTGGCACCCCACCACCAAGGCCGAGCCGGCCCCGGGCGGTTACGTGCTCAACGGGCGCAAGGGGTTCTTCACCGGATACCCGGCCGCCGACCTGCTCTTTCTCTCCGCGGCCCGCACCGACGACCGCGGACTGCCCGAGCCGGTCGGCTTCCTTGTCCCCAAGCCGGAGTGCGGGGTCACCGTCACCGCCGAGTGGGACGCGGCGGGCATGCGGGCCACCGGCAGCCACTCGCTGCTCCTGGACAACCTGTTCGTGGCCGAGGACCGGATGGTCGGCCGGCCCGGTGCGCTGTCGCTGATGTTCATGCAGGGCGTGCACTGGGCCTGGTGCAGCTTCGCCTCCGTGTTCCTCGGCATCGCGCGCGGCGCCCTGGAGCAGGTCGTGGCCGAACAGCGCGGCCGCACCCTGCACGTGCTCGACCGGACCGTCGCCCATCTGCCGGGCGTGCAGTTCCGCGTCGCCGAGATGAGGACCCGGCTCGCGGCCGCCGAGGCGCACCTGTACCAGGCGGTGCGCGCCGACCATGACACCGCGATCGCCGCCGATCCGCTCGGCCACTACATCGAGATGAGTGTGATGAAGAACAGCGTCGCCCGCCTCGCGCACGAGGTGGTCGTGCTCGCGATGCAGGTCCAGGGCGGTTCCGCGCTGCTGTCCGGGCACCCGCTGCAGCGCGCCTACCGGGACGTGGTGGCCGGGCTGCTCGTTCCGCCGAACTCCGACGTGACCGCCGAGTGGGCGGGCAAGCACGCGCTCGGAGTGCCGGTCTTCGCCGAACCCCGCTGGGAGGGCTGAGCGCCATGGCCACCGCCGTACACGCCACCACCACCGTCGACGACACCGAACGGGCCGCGCGCTGGGCCCGGTTGGAGGACACGGCGCGCGAACTCGCCGGCCGGTTCGAGGAGCGGGCCAAGGAGGGGTACGACTCCGGCGAGTTCGTCGGCCGCAACATCCGCGACCTCGTCGAGGCCGGGATCACCGCGGTCAACGTCCCTGGGGACATGGGTGGTCTGGAGGCCACCCTGGAGGAGAACACCCGGCTGCTGAGGATCATCGCCGGCGGTTGCGGCTCCACCGCGTTCACGCTAGCCATCCACGCCGTGCTGACCGGCTCGATGCGCAGCGACCTGAGCGTGGCCGTGCGCGAGCGGATGTTCGGCGCGGTGCGCGACGGGGCGTTCGTCGTCGGGCCGTTCACCGACGAGGGCTCGGGCGGCAACTGGGTGCGGCCCTCGACGACGGCCCGCCGCATCCCGGACGGGTTCGTCCTGGACGGGCTCAAGCACTTCGCCACCGGCTACGACGCGGCCACGCACCTGGTGGTCACGGCGGGCCTGGACGACGAGCACCTGGAGCCGCCGTTCAACCTCGCCGCCTTCTTCGTCGAGAAGCCGGAGCACGGCATCGAGGTGGTCTCCCGGTGGAGCGGTTTCGCGCTGCCGTCGACCGGCTCCCACTCGCTGAAACTGGACGCGCTGCACGTCGACGCCGACGACTCGGTGTTCCCCGACGGGCTGACCCCGCTGTTCGTGATGGCTCGTCAGCAGTGGGGCCACTACTGCTTCGCGGCCGTCTTCCTGGGTCTCGCGGAGCGGGCGTACGAACTGGCCGTCGAGCGCACCCGGGGCCGGTCCACGACCGCCGTCGCCGATCTCGCCCGGCTGCCCGGCATCCAGTTCGCGGTGGCCCGGATGCGCTCCTCGCTGGCCACCATGGACGCCCTGCTGACCGAGTACGCGACCCGGCACGTGGACCCGGGCGAGGACCTGCCCGCGTTCGTCGCCGACACCTGCGTACCGAAGTACTACATCACCAACGAGGCCGAGCACGTCGTGGCCACCGCCTTCGAGGTGATCGGCGGTTCCGGCATCCGGGAGGGCTCCCGCATCGGCCAGATCTGGCGGGACGTCAAGGCCGGCCCGCTGCTGCCGTTCACCAATGACATGGCCCGCGAGTTCATCGGCAAGGCCACCCTGGGCATCAGCCCGGTCGAGACCCCGAGGTGGGTGTGATGGCGACCTCCACGACCACGGACCGCAGCGGCGCGCTGGACCCGAGCCGGGTGCCGATCGACAACGAGTACTACGAGGAGGTGGGCGACGACTGGTGGAACACCGAGGGACCGCTGCGGGCCCTGCACGAGATGAACCCGGCCCGCACCGGCTACTTCGACCGGATCCTCAAGGCCCGTTATCCCGACCGCCCGGCCGACGCGATCCGTGTCGTCGACCTGGGCTGCGGTGGCGGCCTGGTCGCCGAGAACCTCGCCGCCCGCGGCTACCGGGTCACCGGCATCGACCTGTCGCCGGGCACGGTCGAGGCGGCCCGCAGGCATGCGGCCGCCTCCGGGGTCGAGGTGACCTACCAGGTCGGCTCCGCCTACGGCACCGGACTTCCGGACGGCTGTGCCGAGGCGGTCGTCGCCTCCGACGTGCTGGAGCACTTCCACGACCTGCCCGCCGCCCTCACCGAGATCGAGCGGCTGCTCGTCCCGGGCGGTGTGCTCCTTTTCGACACCGTCAACCGGACCGTCCGCAGCTACCTGCTGCTCATCCTGGTCGCCGAGAAGCTGCTCGGCATCATCAAACCGGGCACGCACAACTGGAAGATGTTCATCCGTCCCGCCGAGCTGCGCGCACTGCTCGGCAACGCCGGGATACGGCTGGCGGAGACCCGTGGCCTCGGCCCGTCCCGTCCGCTGCCCGCGCTGCTGCCCGGCCTGCTGCGCCACCGCCGGCTGGGCGACTTCACGCTCACCGGCGACGTCTCGGCCAGCTACATCGGGCACGCCGTCAAAACCGGCCCGTCGGCTGCCGCAGCCGGCTGAACCCGGCGCCGCACCCTTCCCGCGAACAACCCCGCGAAAACCCCGCGAGCACCTTGCCAAGGACAGGACAGCCATGGTCTCCATACGCTCCGCCAGCGTCGCCGGCACCGAAGTCGGGGCCGAGCCCGCCGCCGTACGACAGCTCCTGCTCGACGTGGTGGGCTGCGGTCTGCTGATGCCCGGCGTGGAAAGCCTCACCGCCGAGGGCGACGGCATCTACCACTACGTGCTGGCCACCATCTCCAACGGTGCCGTCAGCCACACCCCCGACCACCGCGCCCGCTTCGACACCAGCGACCCCGCCCGGATCCGCTGGGAGCCGGTCGGCGTGCACAACTTCCGCTCCTGGGGCGAGTTCCGCACCACGCCGGGCAACGACCCCGGCACCACCTACCTGGAGATCGACACACGCTCCGAGGCCGACGTGGAGATCGCGCCCGTCGTGCTGCCGCTGGTCGAGCCGTTCGCCCGGCAGCAGAGCGACCAGGTCACCGAAGGATTCCTCGCCGCCATCAAGGACCGGCTGGAATCGGGCGCGAGGGCGGCGGCATGACGACCGTGACCGAGGAGCCGGCCGCTGCCGGACCGACCGCGGCCCGCGGGGTGGCGAAGCTGCTGGCGCTGCGCACCGCCGCGCCCGACACCGTCGTACCGCAGCAGAGCGCCTTCGACGCGTACTACCGCGAGGTGTACCGGGACGTGCCCAAGGCCGAGGAGATCTTCCGCGGTTCCGGGGTGTCCCAGCGGCACATGGCGTGGGACCCGCGCACCGCCTACACCGACGGCTTCCCGACCATCAAGCCGCGCATGGCGGCCTGGGAGGAGAACGTCCTCGCGATGAGCCGCACCACGGTGGGCGGGGTCCTCGAGGACGCGGCGGACGAACTCCGCGAGCGGATCGGCACGTTCGTGATGGCCAGCTGCACCGGATACGCGGGCCCCACCCCGGACATCCTGCTGGCCAAGGAGTTCGAGCTCCGCCAGGACCTGCGGCGCACCTTCATCGGGCACATGGGCTGCAACGCCGCCTTCAACGTGCTCAAGACTGCCTTCGACGCCCTGGCCGCCCGGCCCGGCGAACTGGTCCTGGCCGGCTCCGCCGAGGTCTGCTCCGTCCATCACCGGCCCGAGTTCACGGCCGAACAGGCCGTCGTCAACGCCCTGTTCGGGGACGCCGGCGCCATGACGCTGCTGGGCGCCGACGACGGCGGGCCCGGGCCGGTGTTCCTCGGCACGCACACCGAGACCCACCCCGAGACCACGCACGCCATGAGCTGGCACATCGAGGACCTCGCGTTTCGGATGACGCTCTCCCCGTATGTGCCGTTCTACCTCGCCGAGAGCATCGAGCCGTTCGTCAAACGGCTGCTCGCCCCGCACGGCCTCGACGTCGGCGACGTACAGCACTGGGGCGTGCACCCCGGAGGGCCGAAGATCATCGACTTCGTGGGGGAGAAGCTGGACCTCACGCCCGAACAGCTCGCCCCCTCCCGGGCGGTGCTCGCCGAGAACGGCAACTGCTCCTCGGCCACCATTCTGCTGATCCTGGACCGGATCCTGCGCACCTCGCGGCCCGCGCCGGGCGAGCGAGCCGTCCTCATGGCGTTCGGCCCGGGGCTGACCATGGAGTCCGCGCTCGTCCGCTTCTGATCCAGCCGCGCTCCCCGAACCCCGATCCCGATGGGACACCCCGCCATGACGACGAGTGCACTCGAACCCCGCTGGACCACCCCCGACCTGCACGCCGCGATCAAGGACCACTACGACGGACTGATCGAACTGTACGAGGACCTGTGGGGAGAGCACATCCACCACGGGTACTGGGCCGAGTCGGAGCCCGACCCCGGACGGCACGCCGCCCAGGTGCGCCTCGTCGAGGAGCTGATCGCGTTCGGCCCGGTGCCCGAGGGCGCCCGGGTGCTGGACGCCGGCTGCGGCATCGGCGCCTCCGCCGTCCACCTCGCCGCACGGCTCGGCTGCACGGTGGACGGCATCACCATCAGCGCCGAGCAGATCGGACGGGCCGAGACCAAGGCCGACGAGGCCGGGGTCGCGGACCGCACCACGTTCCGGCTGATGGACGCCATGCACACCGACTACCCGGACGACACCTTCGACGTGGTGTGGGCGCTGGAGAGCTGCGAGCTGATGCCCGACAAGAGGGCGTTCCTGGCCGAGTGCCTGCGCGTCCTCAAGCCGGGCGGCACGCTCCTGGTCGCCACCTGGTGCGCCCGCGACGACGCGCTCGCCCCCGACGAGACCCGGCTGCTGCACCGCATCTACCGCGACTTCGTGGTCTCCCACGTGCTGCCCCTCGACCGGTACGGCGTCCTCGCCGACGAGCTGGGCCTCACCGGCATCCGCACCGCCGACTGGTCGGAGCGGGTCTGGGACACCTGGAAGCTGTCCACCGACATCGTCAAGCCGGTGGTCCGCGACCCCTCCATGATCTGGAAGCTGGTCCGCGCCAAGGGCATGGACATCTTCCGGTTCCTCAACTCCGTACCGCTGATGAAGCAGGCCTACGAGCGCGGTGTGATGCGCTACGGCGTGCTGCGCGCGACCAAGCCGCTGTGATCCGGCGCCCATCCCACCTTTCCTCCTGGAGCTGACGATGACGACAACTGCCGCTCCCACGGCGTCCGTCGAGTCACTGGTCGCCGAACTGCTCTCCCAGCAGTGGCTGATCGACCTGTTCGCCGAGCTCGCCGAGCGCCAGCAGGCCTCGACCGCCGCCACCGAGAAGCTGCGCGCCCGCGACGCCGCCACCCATGTCTTCTGGCCCTTCCACTCCCCGCAGTTCCCGCTCGTGGTGCGGGAGGCGCACGGCAGCCGCATCCTCGACGCCGACGGCAACACCTACGTCGACTGCCATCTCGGCTTCGGCGCCCAGGCGCTGCACGGACACAGCCCCGAGCCGGTCGTGGAGTACGTACGCGAGCAGCTCGCCGCCACCACCGGCAACGGCTACTGCCACCCGGTCGAGGCCCAACTCGTCGATCTGCTCGGTGAGTTCGTGCCGCACTGCGAGAAGTTCGCCTTCCTCAACTCCGGCACCGACGCCACCGCCGCCGCCATCCGGCTCGCCCGGGCGCACACCGGCCGGCGGATGGTGGCCAAGTTCGAGGGGTCCCTGCACGGCGTGCACGACCTGGGCATGCACAACACCGCCTTCTGGTACCACGGCCACCCGACCCACCCCTTCCCCGGCAACGCGCCCGACGGCGGCATCGAGCGGCAGTCCGCGCTCACCGGGGTACCGGTGGCCGAACCGCGCGATCTGCTCGTCCTGCCCAACGACCCCGCGCGCGCACTGGAACTGATCGAGCGTCACAGGAACGAGCTCGCCTGCGTGATCACCGAGGCGGCGTCCTCCTCGTTCCCGTTCGTCGAGCACACCGTCCCGCTGCTGCGGTCCGTGTCCGAGCGGTGCCGGGCGCTGCGGATCCCGTTCGTCCTCGACGAGGTGCTCACCGGCTTCCGGTTCGGCCCCGGCGGTGCCGCCGCCCACTTCGGCATCGAGGCCGACCTGTACACCTACGGCAAGGTCCTCAGCGGCCTCGGCATCCCGCTGTCCGCCGTCGGCGGCCGGGCGGCGCTGCTGGACCACACCCAGACCTCCGGTCTGCCGCTGACCGACATCGGCCGCAAGACCTGTGTGCAGACCACCCACGCCGGCAACCACCTGGCGCTGTCCGCCTCGTACGCCAGCCTGCGGCTGCTGCACGAGCAGCGCGACACCTACTACACCGAGACCCGGGCCAAGGTCGACGGCATCCAGCGGCGCCTGGCCGGCTTCCGCGACGAGACCGGCATCCCGCTGCGCCTGGTCGGATTCGGCGACTTCATCGGCTCGTTCGGCTTCCTGGAGAAGGAGAGCTACGACGACTACCGCACTTTCGCGGGCGCGGTGAACCCGATCGCCTTCTTCCTGCTCACCCTGATGCTGCGCCGGCGCGGCTTCTACACGCTCAGCCTGCCGATGCTCTTCACCGGCGGTGCGCACAGCACCGAGGACCTGGACGCCCTGGTCGACGCGGTCACCGACGCGGCCCGCGAACTCGGCCGGCACGACTTCCCGTTCGTCCTGCCCGGGGCCGACGGGGCATGAGCGCCGGCGGATCCGACGAGCGGGCGGACGCCGTGGTCGTCGGGGCCGGGCTCACCGGTCTGGTCACCGCCGTCCGCCTGGCCCGTGCCGCCGGGTCCGGCCGCCGGGTGCTGCTGCTCGAAGCGGGCGGCGAACCCGGGGGCCGGGCCCGCACCACGGAACACCACGGCTACCGGCTGGGTCTCGGGCCGCGCGCCCTGTACCGCACCACGCGGGACGAACTGCGCGCCCTGGGCGTCCGGGTCCCGGGCGGTGAGCCGGACCTCACCGGCTCCCTCGCCCTGCGCGAGGGCCGCCTGCACCCCGGCTACGCCGCGCCCGGCCCGTTACTGCGCACGGCACTGCTCGCACCGCGCGAACGCATCGCCGTGGCCCGGCTGTTGGGCCTGTCCCGGGGCCGCCCCTGGCTGGCCGGCACGGACGCCGCGCAGTGGCTCGCCGACCGCCTGCCCACGGAGCGGGCCCGGGAGGCGGCCTTCGCCGTGCTGCGCATCAGCGCCTACGTCGGCCGCCCCGAGATGATCGACGCCGAGGCGCTGGCCGCGCACTTCGCCGGCGTACGGCGCGGGGTGCGCTACGCCGACGGCGGCTGGCGCACGATCGTGGACGCGCTGCTCGCCCGCGCCGAGAGCCTGGGCGTACGACCGCGTACCGGCAGCCGGGTCACGGCGGTCGAGGGCGGGGCACGGCCGCGGGTGACCATGGCGGACGGGCGCGGGATCCGGGCCCGGACCGTGGTGCTGGCGGGACTGCCGCAGCGGGCGGCCAACCGCCTGCTGGACCACCCCGAGCCGGCCGCTCCGCCCGGCCGGTCCCTCCACACCGCCTGCCTCGACGTGGCCCTGAGCCGGCTGCCGGACCCGCACCGCACCCTGGTCTTCGGCGTCGACGAACCCCTCTACCTGTCCGTCGTGTCACAGTCCGCCCGCCTTGCCCCGCAGGGCGGCGCCGTGCTCCACCTGGCCCGTTACGACGACGGGGCCGGGCTGGGCGCGACCGAGGTGCGCAAGCGGCTGGACGAACTGCTCGATCTGTGCCAACCGGGCTGGCGCGACGTGCTCGTCCACGAACGGTTCCTGCCGCGGATCACCACCATGACCGCCGTACCCGAGGCGCGGTCCGGTGGCCTGGCGGGCCGCCCCGGGCCGCGCGTTCCCGGTCATCCCGGAGTGTTCGTCGCCGGCGACTGGGTCGGCCCGCGCGGTCTGCTCGCCGACGCGTGTGTGCTCAGCGCGGCGCGGGCGGCCGAGGCCGCGGCCGGGAGGCTGTGACGGCGGGACAGGCAAGCCCCCTACAGACAAACGGAGTTGTCATGCGTCCGATCCGAATCGCCGCCCTGGGTGGCTCGTTGCGTGCCGGCTCGGTCTCCGCGGCCGCACTGCGCAGCTGCGCCGCGCGGGCCCGCCGGGCGGGCGCCGAGGTCACCCTGCTGTGCGGGCCCGAACTGGTGCTGCCGCCCTACGACCCGGAGGCGGGCACCCGCTCGGCGGCGGAGCTGCGGCTGCTGGCCGCGCTGCGTGCCGCGGATGGTGTCCTGCTGGCCAGCCCCACCTATCACGGCGGCATGTCCGGACTGCTGAAGAACGCGCTGGATCACACCGAGGCACTGGCCGGCGACTCGCCCGGCTATCTGGACGGTCGGTCGGTCGGCTGTCTCACCGTGGCGTGGAACGAGGTCGCCGGCGCCTCCGCGCTCGCCGCCCTGCGCGCCTCCGCGCAGGCGCTGCGCGGCTGGGCCGTGCCGATGGGCGTGGTGGTGTCCGCGGGTACCGCGTTCACCCCCGCCGACACCTGCGAAGACCCGCGCGCCGCCCGCCGCCTCGACATCCTCACCGACCAGGTCCTCGACTTCGCCCGTATGCGGCGGGGCGGCGACAGGGAGGCCGTGCCCGTCGCGGCCGGGGCGGGGATGGCGCTGTAGGCGGGCGGGACCGCCGACGCTGCCGACACGATACGTCCGACGCCCCCGGGGCGGCTGCAGGCCTGCCCCGGGGGCCTCGGCGTGTGCGGCGACGAGTGTGTGCCGGGTCGCCGGGGCGGCGCCCATCATGATGGCCGGGCACTCCCTCCCCTGGTTCCCTCAGGGAGTGCCCGGCCTGCTGGTGGTCGCCGTGGTGCGGTGGAGCTACTCGGGGGCGGTGGGACGGATCGCGGTGAGGGGCAGGGTGCGGCGGTCCTCGGTGCGGGCCGCGGCCAGGAGCGCGCGGCCCTCGTCCGTCATCAGCTCGGGGCGCCACGGTGTGCCGCCGTCGAGTTCGACCGTCACCGCGGTGACCCCTTCGACGGCGCCCACCTTCTGCTCGACCGACTGCATGATGGTCGGCACCGCCATGCAGAACGGCGCGGTCAGACTGATGCGCACCGTCGCCCGCCCGTCGTCGGCCACCGCCACCTCGCGCACCAGGCCGAGATCGACCAGGCTCATCGGCCGCTGCCAGGACTGACTGCAGGGGTCGTACACCTCGTGCAGCGCCGTGTGCACCTGTTCCGGTGTGACGGTCGCCGGGACCGCGGCGGCCGCGCCGCTCACGACGCCGCCCCGGCCGTCGCCGTCCACAGCTCGGGCTGCGACTCGCGCCAGTAGGTCCACATCGGGCGGTTCCCGCCGTGTTCCGCGCGGTGCCGGGCGAACTCGTCGTCCCGGATCCCCTCGGCCGCCGCGGTCAGGTCGATCCCCGCGATGCGCGCGTAGTTGCCGGCGAGGAACGCCGCCCGCTGCTCGGGGGTGATCTGCTCCAGGCCGTACCGCTCCAGGATCCGGTCGGAGAAGGTGAGCCGTGCCATCTTCTCCAGCACCGGTTGCGGGTGGAAGTGCAGTGCCCCGGAGGCGTAGATGATCTTCTCCGCACCGCCGAGCGAGATCAGCTGGGCCAGCGCCTCCTCCACGTACCCCATGCCGTGCGCCAGGATCGCCGAGGTGATCTCCAGGTTGGCGTAGACGTTGGGCAGCCGCATCAGTGCCATGGCGACCTCCTCCACGAAGGGCGGGAGGCCGGCGTGCACGATCTCGAAGGAGAGGTCGATGTGCCGGATGGCGACCGCTTCGAGGTCGTCGATGCCGAACGGGCCGAGCGGCACCAGGCCGTTGGGCACGATCTTGTGCAACGCGATGATCTTGATGCCGAGTTCCTTGGCGAGCTCGAACAGCGGCGTGAAAGAGGGGTCGTCCAGGCGCCAGCTCACGTCCGGGGAACCGGCGTTGGGGTACATCTTGATGCCGATGGTGCCCGGCACCCGCGCCACCTGCTCGCGCAGGTCGCGCAGACAGGCGTCGATGCCCAGCGCGGGGTTGATACCGGCGTAGGGCACGATCCGCCGGGGCCACTTCTCGGCCAGTACCTGGTTCTTCTCCCCGTTGCACAGACCGTCCTCGAAGACGCTGTCGATGCGCAGCCGGTGGTTGACGGCCATGTCCACATCCGACTCGGTGAACATGGTCCAGGCGAGCAGTTCCGGCGGCCAGTCGGTGCAGAACACCTCGCGCGGAATGCCGGAACCCGCGGTCGCGAAGCGCTCATGCATGCCCCAGAGCATCTCGCGCAGCGCGAAGGCGTGCAGGTTGGGGAACTCGCCGTCCTTGCGCAGATTGCTGTCCGCCACGTTGTACGGGTGCACGGTGGCGTCAATCACGAACATGTTGTCGATCAACTGGATCTCCCGTCAGGGCGATGGCCGACCGCGCGGACCGCACGGCGCGGTCCTGGGCGAGCGCGTGCGGCCGAGTCTGTGCCCCTCGCCTTCAGCGGGGCTAAAGCGGTCGCCAGAACACTGGGACCACCGACGGAAGGTGACGATCCATGTTCTCTGCCCTGGGCTCCACGCTGCACGTCAGGCGGCGTGTCAGTCTGTTACTGGCGGTTCTCGCCGCCGTCGCTGCCGCCCTCTTCGGCGGCAGCGTCGACAAGAGACTCACCAACGGACTCTCCGACTACGACGACCCGGGCGGCCCCAACGTCGCGGCCCGCCGGATCATCCAGCAGGCCACCGGCGTGGACGCCCAGCAGGGCTACGCCGTGCTCGTGCGCACCGACGCGGCCCTCGACCCCAAGGCCCCGCTGCCCGCCCCGGTGGCCGCCGCGGTCGCTCTGCTGCGTGAGCGCCCCGAGGTCAAGCAGGTCGTCGACTTCGCCTCCGCGGCCGACCCGGCGCTGATCAGCAGGGACGCCCACAGCACGGTCGTCCTCGGCACGGTCGCCCCCATGCGGGAGAAGGACACCGTCGACGCGGAGAAGGACCTCCAGAAGGCGATCGCGGACGACCCCGAGCTGAAGGGCAGGGCCTGGCTCGGCGGTTCGACGCCGGGCCACGTCCAGGTCGCCCGGGTGTCCAACGAGGACCTCGCCAAGGCCGAGAGCCTCGCGCTGCCGTTCATCCTCATCCTGCTCGTCCTGGTGTTCCGGGGCGTGGTGGCCGCGCTGGTGCCGCTCGTCGGTGCGGTCGTCACCCTGCTGCTCACCCTGGCGGGACTGCGCGTCGCCACCCTGTTCATGGACGTGTCGACGGGGGCGCTCAACCTCGCCTTCGCCCTGGGCCTCGGCCTCGCGGTCGACTTCGGGCTGCTCATCGTCTCCCGCTACCGGGAGGAACTGGCGGTCCACGGGCCGGGCCGCGAGGCCGTCGCGCGGACCGTGGCGAGCGCCGGGCGGACCGTGTTCTTCAGCTCCCTGACGGTGGCCGCGGCGCTGGCCGCGATCACCGTGTTCCCGCACCCGTATCTGCGGTCGATGGGTCTCGCCGGCGTCATCACGGTCGTATCGGCGGCGCTGTTCGCGCTGCTCGGGCTGCCCGCGCTGCTGGCGGTGCTCGGGCGGCGGGTCAACTCCCTCGCGCCGCGCCGCTGGCAGCGCGACAACGCCACACGGGACGTGGCCGGCGACCGATGGCACCGGATCGCGTCGGGCGTGATGCGCCGTCCGGTGGTGATCGCGATTGCGGCGACGGCGGTGCTGCTGCTCGTCGCAGCGCCGGTGGCCGGCCTGAAGTTCACCGGGGCCGACCCCTCGACGCTGCCCGCCTCGACCAGTGCGGGCAAGGTGTCCCGGGCCCTGGCCGCCGACTTCGAGAAGCCGCCGGCCGCGCCGCTGCAGATCGTCCTCGACACCCCGGCCGGCGGCGCGGCGCTGACGTCGTACGCGCAGCGGATCGGCGCCGTCTCCGGTGTGGAGTCGGTGGGCGCCCCGTTCCGTCTCGACGAGCGGCACTGGGAGATCGACGCCGTGCTGCGCGGCACCCCGCTCGGCACCGTGGCCAAGGACGCTACGGCGAAGGTGCAGGACCTTCCGGCACCGGTGCGCGCCCGCTACACCGGCGTGAGCGCCGACTTCCTCGCCCAGAAGTCCAGCATCGGCGACAAGGTGCCGCTCGCCGCGGCCGTCCTCGCGCTGATCACCCTCGTGCTGCTGTTCGCCTTCTCCGGTTCGGTGATCCTGCCGTTCAAGGCGCTGCTGATGAACACGCTCTCCACCGGTGCCGCGCTCGGGTTCCTGGTCTGGGTCTTCCAGGACGGCAACCTCGGGTTCACGGCCCAGAACGGCATCGAGGCGACCACTCCGGTCCTCGTCTTCGCCCTCGCCTTCGGCCTGTCCACGGACTACAACGTCTTCCTGCTCGGCCGGATCAAGGAGGGCAGGGGAGCGGGCCTCGACGACCGTGAGGCCGTGGCCGAGGGACTCGCCAGAACCGGGCCGATCGTCACCTCGGCAGCGGCGCTGTTCTGCCTCGCGGTGGGCGCGCTCGCGCTGTCCCGGCTGGTCTTCGTGCAGGAGCTGGGACTCGGCACCGCGTTCGCCGTGCTGGTCGACGCGACGCTGGTGCGGGCGCTGCTGGTGCCCTCACTGATGGCGCTGCTCGGCAGCGTCAACTGGTGGGCGCCCGGCCCGCTGCGCCGACTGCACACGAGACTGCGGCTGGACCGCATGGAGCCGCCGGAGACCGGACAGGCCGCACTGCCCGCCGCCGGACCGCAGGAGCAGGAGCAGGCGCAGCGGTCCGCGGTGAGCACGACCTGACCGGGCGCCCTGGACCAGCCAGGGGGCGCGGACGGGGACGGCCCGGGGCTCGCATCGGCGGGTTCCGGGCCGTGGTGTGTGCGCCCCCGCGCCCCCCGCGTTCCCCGCGCGCCCGTCCCGATCCGGCCATTTACGCTACGGGCGTTGCGGAAATGCCCTGCCCCTTCCTACCCTGAATAACGAAACGGCCGTAGCGAAAAGACGGTCCGGCGCAACGACGACGAACAAGGAGCGGACGCATGACAGCCCCCGCACGCAGAGGGCGTCCCCGCAGCGAGGACGCCGACGGACGGATCCTCGAAGCGGCACGGGAGCTGCTGTTCGCGCGGGGATACGACCAGTTCGTCATGGACGAGGCGGCCGTGCGGGCGGGGGTCGCCAAGACCACGCTCTACCGTCGCTGGCCCACCAAGGACCATCTGCTGGTCGCCCTCGTCGCCAAGATCCAGGACGAGGTGCCGGTCGACGACACGGGTGACATCCGCGGCGACCTGAACGTCTACCTCACCGCCATCGTCACCGGGCTCAACCGGATGCGACGGGTCGGCCGGACCGGCGACCACGACGACCGGTCGGCCGGAGTGATCGCCGAACTGGTCGCCGCTGCCGCCCGGCACCCGGACGTGGGCGAGGCCGTACGGGGCCTGTTCGCCCGGCGCAACACCCTCGTCCTCGCGCTGCTCGACCGGGCCCGTGAGCGCGGCGCCCTGCGTGCCGGCACCTCGTCCACGGTGCTCTTCGACCAGCTGGCCGGAGCCCTCTACTACCGGCTCCTCGTCACTGGCGAGCCGATCGACGCCGCCTACGTCGAGGAACTGGTCGACCACGCGCTGGCCGGAGCCGGTGCCACCCCCCGTCCAGAGAGGACCTGACCATGTCACCGACACCCCCCACCGGCACCGCGCCCGCAATGATGTCGAGCGCCTCCGTCGTGGCACCGGCCGGGAAGTCGCGCCGGCGCCGGAAGTGGCCGCTGCTCTCCGCGGCCGCGCTGGTCGCCGCCGTCGGGAGCTACACGCTGTGGACCCATACCCATCCGGTACGGCTCACCGCGTCCGTCGAGATCAAGGCCGAACCGGAACAGGTGTGGAGGGTCCTGACCGACTTCTCGGCCTATCCGCAGTGGAATCCCTTCATGACCAAGGCCGAGATCACCTCCGACGACGGCCGTCTGCGCGCCGGCGCGAGGATGCGCAACCGGCTGGAGCAGCCGAGTGGGACCTCCACGTTCAACCCCGAGGTCCTCGTGGCGCGGCCCGGCCGTGAGCTGCGCTGGCTCGGAAAGCTCGGCCCCGGCTGGCTCGTGGACGGCGAGCACCGCTTCCTGATCGAACGCGCGGGTCCCGGCATCGTGCGGCTCACCCAGAGCGAGAGCTTCAGCGGGGCCCTGGTCCCCATCGCCGAGAGCAAGCTGCGCCACGAGACGCTGCCCCAGTTCCGGGCGATGAACACGGCACTGAAGAAGCGCGTGGAGTCGGCGCCGCGCTGAGCACGACCGGCTGCCGGCCCGCGCGGACGGACCGGCGCAAGAACCACTTAAGGGCGGCCGGAAAGGATCCGGTCGCAAGGTACCGATCACGAGGGCCAGGTGAGACAGATGTCGGCCAGGAACGGGCAGGCTGCGCCGGACACCGACGAGATGATCGTGGTGCACCGGCTCTTCAGGCAGGAGTACACGGCCGCGGTGACACTGGTGCGGGAGGTCGGCGCCGGTGACAGCGCGCGGAGCGCCGTCGTCGCGGACCATCTCGCGGCGCTCGGCGCCGTGCTGACGGAGCATCACCTCGCCGAGGACGAACTGGTCTGGCCGAGGCTCGCGGCCGACCCGGCCGTCGACCCGGCCCTGACGGCCCGCATGGAGGAACAGCACGAGCGGATAGCCGAGGCCCTCGGCCGGCTGGAGTCGGCACTGCCGCACTGGCGTCAGAGCGCCGACCCCGCGCTGCGGGACACCGTCGCGGACGCCTGCGCCGAGCTGCTGCCCGCGCTGGACGCCCACCTCGGCGACGAGGAGGAGCACATCCTGCCGTTGGTGCCGGGCCGGTTCACCGCGACCGAGTGGGCGGTGCTCAGCGAACGCGGCCGGGCCGCCGTACCCAAGGCGCACCGGCTCTACATGCTCGCCGCGCTCGGCGAGGCCGCCGGTGACGACCGCCGGGACGAGTTCCTGGGCCGGCTGCCCGGACCCGTCCGGCTGATCTACCTGATCGCCGGTCCGCGCCTGCGCCGACGCACCAAGGCACGACTGCACGGCACCCGCACGGCGCACGGCGCGAAGGTGTCCTCGCCGCCGTCGAAGTCGTCAGCGAAGTGACGCCAGGCCTCAAGCAAAGGCAGCGAAGTGAGGAAGAGCCCGTGACCGCACCCGTAACGACCAGGCCCGTGCCGGCCGACCGGGACGAGGCGCTGGACCGCGTCCGCACCCTGCATCGCACGGACCGGCTCGCCGAGGAGTTCCCGGCCCTGCCCGGGCTGCTCGCCGTACTCGCCCACGGCCCCACCGCGGCCGGTGACCTGTCCCGCGCCGGCCGGCTGCTCGCCCGCGTCGACCCCGACGCGATCCACTCCCGCCACCCCGACGCGGTGCCGCTGACCGTCACCGTGTCGGGCCACGGCACCCTGGACGCGCTCACCGGCCCGCTCACCGCCGAACTCGCCCGGCACGGAATCCCGTTGCGTGCCGTCCTCGGCGACCACGACTCCTGGCGGCGTGACCTCCAGGACACCGACGGACCGCTCTACGCCCAGGACACCGACCTCTCGCTGGTCCTGCTGGACGCCCAGCTCGTCTTCGACGAACTCCCGTCGCCCTGGCGGGTGTCGGACGCCGCCGAGCTGGCGGCGGCGAAACTGAAACTCGTCGAGCGGCTGGCCGAGACGTACGTCCGCGAGGGATCGGGAACCCTGGTCCTCAACACCCTGCCGCTGCTGACCGGCCAGCTGCGGCAGTTGGTCGACCACCGTTCGCGGACCGAACTGTCCGTGCTGTGGCGGGAGTTCAACACCGGTCTGCTGAAGCTGGCCCTGCGGCACGCGCGGGTGCACGTGGTCGACCTGGAACCACTGGTCGCCGAGTCCGGGCCGGTCCGGGACAGCAGGCTCGCCGTCTACACCAAGGAGCACCTGGGCGCCGAACTGCTCGGCCGGTACGCCCGCGAGATCGGCCATCTGGCCCGCGTCGTGCGCGGCCGGACCAGGAAGGTGCTCGTCGTCGACCTCGACAACACACTGTGGGACGGCGTCCTCGGCGACGACGGACCGGACGGCATCGCAATGGCCGGCAGCTATCGCGGAGAGGCCTTCGCCGCCTTCCAGAAGGTGGTCCGGCAACTCGGCTCGCAGGGCGTGCTGCTCGCGGTGTGCAGCAAGAACGACCAGGAGCCGGTGGAGCGGGTGCTGGCCGACCATCCGGACATGGTGCTCCGCCCCGACGACTTCGTCCGCGTCACCGCCAACTGGCGGGCCAAGGACGGCAATCTGCGCGAGATCGCCGGGCGGCTCAACCTCGGCACGGACAGCCTGGTCTTCGCCGACGACTCGCCCTTCGAGTGCGGTCTGGTCGCCACCAGCCTGCCCGAGGTCGCCCTGGTCCGCCTCGACGAGGAGCCCGCGCTGCACATCGACCGGCTGCTGGCCGACGGGTGGTTCGACACCCCGGAGCTGACCGAGGCGGACCGGCAGCGGGCCGGACAGTACCGGGCGGACGCGGGGCGCAGGGAACTGCTGGACTCGGCGGCCACACCGGAGGACTACCTCCGGGCCCTGGACGTACGGGTCACGGTGTCCCCGGTGACGGAGCCGGACGTGGCCCGCATCTCCCAGATCACCCTGCGCACCAACCAGTTCAACCTGACCACCCGCCGGCTGCAGCCCGCCGACGTGCGACGGCTGCTGGAGCTTCCCGAGCACCTGGTCCTCGCGATCCGCTCCCGGGACCGCTTCGGGGACAACGGTCTGGTCGGCGCGGTCTTCGCGGAGCGCACCGCCGACGGACTGCGCATCGACAACGTCCTGCTGAGCTGCCGGGTCTTCGCGCGCGGCATCGAGCAGTCGGCGCTCGGCGCGCTCCTCGCCCACGCCCGGGACACCGGAGCGCGGTCGGTGTCGGCCGCGTACCGCCCCACCGCGAAGAACCACAAGGTGCGCGGCCTCTACCCGTCCCTCGGCTTCGCGACCGTCGGCGAAACCCCGGAAGGCGCCCTGGACTTCGTCCACACTCTCGGCGAACTCCCCCCGATCCCCGACCACGTGACCCTCGACGCCACCTTCGCCGCCCGCCTGCCCTAGGCCCGCCGAACCTCCCGGCCCCGCCCGCCCCCCGGATGCGCCACGGCGTTCCACGTCCCCCGTCGCGACGTGCCGCATCCCGCCCGGGCGGGGCCGGGAACCCACCCGCCATCCGCCCGACGCCTGCCGCCCACCATTCCCCCGTGGCGGGCGGCAGGCCCATGTGCGGTGCCGGTTCGCCCGAAGTGCCCAGCGCAAGCGGCGCCTTAGCGGTGCGCACCAGCATCGAAAACGTCCCAACACCCCTCGCCGGCGCCACGCCTGCGGATCTCGGAGAGGTCAGGCAAAGACGTTGACAAGCTTCCGAACCTTTACGGAACTGGTCCTGGATCGTGCGGCCGAGCTCGGTACCGAGGACGCCTTCATCTTCCTGCCGGACGATGCCAACGGATCGGCCCCGGACCACCTTTCGTACGCCGGACTCGACCAGGACGCCCGTCGCATCGCCTCCTGGCTCCAGGCGAACGGCGCCGCCGGCCGGCAGGTGCTGCTGCTTTACCCGTCGGGCAACGACTTCGTCAAGGCGTTCACCGGATGCCTGTACGCCGGCTCCGTCGCCGTGCCCGCCCCGCTGCCCACCGAACAGGGCCAGCACTTCACCCGGGTCTCCGGCATCCTGCGCGACGCGGAGGTCCGCGCCGTTCTCACCGACTCCACGAACGCCCCGGAGATCTCCGCCTGGCTGGCCTCGGAGGGCATGACCGACGTGCTCTGCCTCGCCACCGACAGCGCGGAGTACGGCGACCCGGGCGCCTACACCGTGCCGGACCTGAACCCGGAGCACCTCGCCTTCCTGCAGTACACCTCGGGCTCGACCAGCGACCCCAAGGGCGTCATGGTCTCGCACCGCAACCTGCTGGCCAACGAGGCCGCCATCCAGCGGGCGGCCGGCACGAGTTCGCGCTCCCGGTTCGGCGGCTGGCTGCCCTTCTACCACGACATGGGCCTCATCGGGCATGTGCTGCACCCGCTCTACGTCGGCGGCTCCGCGGTTCTGATGTCCCCGGTCTCCTTCCTGCGCCGCCCGCAGCGCTGGCTGAAGGTGTTCGCCGACTACGGCGCCAACCTCGGCGGCGGCCCCAACTTCGCGTACGACCTGTGCGTGCGCCGGGTCACCGACGAGCAGCTCGCCGGGCTCGACCTGTCAGGCTGGGAGTGCGCGGGCAACGGCGCCGAGCCGGTCCGGGCCGAGACCATCAAGGCGTTCTCCGAGCGCTTCGCCCCGGCCGGCTTCCGGCCCGAGGCGTTCTTCCCCTGCTACGGCATGGCCGAGACGACCCTCCTGGTCTCCGGCACCCCGCGCGGAAGGCGCCCCGCGATCCGCACCGTCGACCCCGCGGCCCTGGAGCAGGGCAGGTTCGCCGACCCGCAGGACAGCAGCTCCGTGCGCACCCTGGTCAGCAGCGGCGTCATCCACGATTTCACCGTGCGCATCGTCGACCCCGACAGCCGCCGGGAGCAGCCCGAGGGCTCGGTGGGCGAGATCTGGGTCAAG
Source organism: Streptomyces sp. NPDC051172 (assembly GCF_040682555.1). NCBI lineage: Bacteria > Bacillati > Actinomycetota > Actinomycetes > Kitasatosporales > Streptomycetaceae > Streptomyces > Streptomyces sp. NPDC051172. The sequence goes on along the minus strand of NZ_JBFBBE010000087.1, from coordinate 17,819 downwards.
GGCGACAGCGTCGCGGACGGCTACTGGAAGCGCCCGCTGACCAACGTCGAGATCTTCGACGCGCACATCGCCGACGGCAGGGGCGGCGAGGACGCCGGCGGCTGGCTGCGCACCGGCGACCTGGGCGCCCTGGAGGACGGCGAGCTGTATGTGACCGGCCGCCTCAAGGAGCTGATCATCTTCGCCGGCCGCAACCTCTACCCGCAGGACGTCGAGCGGGCCGTCCAGTCGACCGACAAAGCACTGGGTATCGGCTCCGGCGCGGTGTTCACCGTGGACACCGACCGGGAGCACCTGGTCGTCGTGCAGGAGGTGCGGGTGAGCGCCGTCACCAGCGATCTGCGCAGCCTCGCCACCGGCATCCAGCGACTGCTCGGCCAGGAACTCCAGATCCCGGCGGGCAACGTGATCCTGGTGCGGCCCGGCACCGTCCGCAAGACCACCAGCGGGAAGATCCAGCGCACCCTGATGCGCAAGCTGTTCCTGGAGGGCGCCCTCACCCCGCTGTACGAGGTGCTCGAACCGGCGGTCCGCCACATCGTCGCCGACGCCACCGGCTCCTCCCTCGCACCGGCGGTCTGACATGCGCGACACGCCCTACCGGCTCGCCGAGGAACTGGACGCGTTCCTCGGCGACCCCGAGGATCCCCGTGGCTGGTTCTCGCACGCGCGCTGCGCCGAACTGGACGAGCAGGAGGAGTTCCCGGCCGGCATCTGCCGTCGCCTGGACGACTGGGGACTGCCCGAGCACTACGTCCCCGTCGAGCACGGCGGCCGGCTGACCGACTACGAGCAACTGCTCCAGGTGATGCGTGCCGTCGCCCGCCGCGACCTGACCGTCGCCGTCGGACACGGCAAGACCTATCTCGGTGGCGTCTGTGTCTGGGTGGCCGGCACGCCGGAGCAGGCGGCCCGGCTCGGCGCCGACATCCGGGCCGGCGTCCCCGTCTCCCTCGGCCTGACCGAACGTGCCCACGGCAGCGATCTGCTGGCCGGTGAGGTGCGGGGCGCCGACAGCGGCACCGGCTGGCTGGTCAGCGGCGAGAAGTGGCTGATCAACAACGCCACGCGGGGCAGCCTGCTGTCCCTGCTCACCCGCACCGACCCGGCCGGCGGCCCGCGCGGATTCAGCGTCCTGCTCGTCGACAAGCGCGAACTGGACAAGGACCACTACCGCCATCTGCCCAAGGTGCACACCCACGGCATCCGCGGCGCCGACATCTCCGGCATCACCTTCCACGACGCACCGGTCGACCGGTCCGCGCTCGTCGGCACCGAGGGCACCGGCCTGGAGATCGTGCTCAAGGCGCTGCAGCTGACCCGCACCATGTGCGCCGCACTGTCGCTGGGCGCCGCCGACCACGGGCTGCGCCTCGTCCAGGACTTCGCCGAGCAGCGCGAGCTGTACGGCCGGCGGCTCATCGACCTGCCGCAGGCCCGGCGGACCCTGAGCACCGCCGCCGCCGACGTCCTGGTGCACGAAGCACTGGCGACGGTCGCCGCCCGCTCCGTGCACACCCTGACCGACGAGATGAGCATCACCGCGGCGGTCACCAAGTACCTGCTGCCCAGCGGCACCGAGGACGTCCTCGCCCAGCTGACCGGGCTGCTCGGCGCCCGCGCCTTCCTCAAGGGAGTCCACGCGGACGGCATGTTCCAGAAGGTGGAACGCGACCACCGCATCGTCGGCCTCTTCGACGGCAACACACTGGTCAACCTCAACTCCCTGGTCAACCAGTTCCGTTCACTCGTCCGCGGCAGGCGGCGCGGCACCGGGGACCTGGCCGGTGCGCAGGCCGCGTACGACCTGTCCGTGCCGCTGCCGGCGCTCGACCCGAGCCGGCTGTCACTGGTGGCCCGTCACGGCAGCGGTGTGCTGGCAGGGCTCGACGCCTCCGTGGCCCGGCTGCACACGCTGGCCGAGGAACGGCCCGGCCTGACCCGGGTGGCCGAGGCGGCCCGGCGGATCGCGGCCGTCGCCGACGACGTGCACACCGACATGGAGCGGTGGCAGGGCCTGGTCGGCGACGTACCGCCCGCCGCGTTCGACACCGCCCGCCGCTACACCCTCTGCCACGCCGCAGCAGCCTGCCTCGGCCTGTGGACGCACAGCGCACCGCTGTTCACCGGCACCGGCACCGAACCGCTGTGGCGGGACGGGCTGTGGCTGCGCACCGCGCTGGACCGACTGCTGCACCGCCTGGGCGAGCCGGACACCGAAGACGCCGAGGCGTACGACGCGCTGCTCGACCACCTGATCACCACCCGGCGCTCCGGCGAACTCTTCTCGCTGCACCCCTACCGGCTGCCCGGGGCGCCGGCCGAGTCCGTGGCCGATGCGACAACCGCAAGGAACTGAGAGGACGCCATGCTGATCGGTACCGCGGCCCCCGGGCCGCACGGAGCGTCCGCCGGAGGACAGGGACCGCACCCGCCCGGCGGCCAGGAGGACCGGGTCGTCGCCCGCATCGCCGAGCTGGAGAAGCGGCTGGGCGACCCCACGGACGAGCACGGCGAACTGTCGTACGCCAGGCTGCTGGAGGCCGACGAGCGCGCCGAGCTGTCCGAGCCGGGCGAACGGGCCCTGGACGAGCTGGTGCTCAACGCCGACTTCGTGCCATGCGAACACGGTGGGCGGCTGGAGCGGATCGACACCCTGGTACGGGTGATGCGGCAGGTCTTCCGGCGCGACATCGCGCTCGGCCTCGGCTACGGCGTGACCTCGTTCATGGCCGCCGTCAACGTGTGGAGTTCGGGCACCGCCGAGCAGCAGCGACGCCTCGCCGAGCTGCTGCTCGACGGGCAGAAGGTCTCCGTCGCCTACCACGAGCTGGCGCACGGCAACGACTTCGTGCGCAACGAGTTCCAGGCCCGGCCGGCCGACGGCGGCTATCTCCTCAACGGTGCCAAGCAGGTCATCAACAACGCCGACCGGGCCGCCGCCTGGGTGCTGTTCAGCCGTACCAGCCCGGCCCCCGGCAGCCGCAGCCACTCCGTGGTGCTCGCCGAGCGGGCCGACCTCGACCAGGACCGGTTCCGCATCCTGCCGCGTTACAGCGCGGTCGGCGTACGCGGCTGCCATCTGTCGGGCCTGGACTTCACCGACTGCCCGGTGCCCGCATCCGCGCTCGTCGGCGAAGAGGGCAAGGGCGTCGAACTGGCCCTGCGCGCCTTCCAGGTGACCCGCAGCGCCGTCCCCGGCATGGCGATCGGCGCCACCGACACCGCCCTGCGCACCGTCGTCGGCTTCGCGCTGGGCCGGCAGCTGTACCGCAAGTCCGTGATGGAGATCCCGCACGCCCGGTCGACCCTGGCGACCACCTTCCTCGACCTGCTGATCTGCGACAGCCTCTCGCTGGCCGCGACCCGCGCCGTCCACGTGCTGCCGGAGGAGACCAGCGTCTACGCGGCCGCCGTCAAGTACCTGGTGCCCAAGATGCTCACCGACGCGATGTACGACCTGTCGATCGTGCTCGGTGCTCGCTTCTACGTCCGCGAGGGCGAGTTCGGGATCTTCCAGAAACATGTGCGCGACCTGCCGGTGCTCAGCCTCGGCCACGCCGGCTCGGCGGCCTGCCAGGCCACGATCATCCCGCAGTTGTACCGGCTCGCCCGGCGCTCCTGGTTCAGCGACGATCCGGCGCCCGGCACCCTGTTCCGGCTGCGCGAGGACCTGCCGGGCATCCCGTTCGAGCGGCTCACCCTGGCCGGCGGCCACGACGGGCTGAGCGCCTCGCTGGTCGCCGCCGTCGACCTGCTGCCCAGCGGCAGCCCCGAGGAGCGGGCGGCGCACGGCATCACGCTGCGCTTCATGGACGAGCTGCGCAGGCTCCAGCAGCGGAGCCTGAACCTCGCTCCCCAGGACCGCACCGCCCTGGCCAGCCCGGCCGCCTTCGCCCTCGCCGACCGGTACGCGGTGCTGCTCGCCGCCGCCTCGGTGATCGGCGTGTGGCAGCAGGCCCAGGACGGCGACGACCCCTTCCTCGCCGACCCGGCCTGGCTCGCGGCCGCACTGCACCGGCTGGGCCGACGGCTCGGCCTCCAGCTCCCCGACCTGCCCGACTCCTGCGAGACGCGGCTGCACGACGAGGTGCTCCGCCGCTTCCACGAGACACGCAGCTACGACCTCTACAACGCGCCGCTGGCCGGCTGATCCCGCCGTCGGTGCAGACGCACCGCAGACCTCCCCGAGGAGCACAACATGGCCGTTCCCACCACCGGACGCACCACCGACGAGCTGACCGCGTGGCTGTCCGACCGCATCGCCCTCTACCTCAAGCGCAAGCCGGCGGAGATCGACCCGGCCGTGCCGCTCGCCGAGTACGGCCTGGACTCGGTGGCCGCGCTCAGCCTGTGCGGCGACATCGAGGAGGACTTCGACCTGATCCTCGAACCGACCGTCGCATGGGACTACCCGACCGTCCAGGCGCTCGCCTCCCACCTCGCCGAGAGCCTGGCCATCGAGGCGGCGGCGGGCTGATGGACCGGATCGCCATCGTCGGCATCGACTGCCGGTTCCCGGGGGCGCCCGACGCGGGCGCCTACTGGGACCTGCTCATGCGCTCGGGGGACGGCATCGGCACCGTCCCCGAACAGCGGTGGGCCGCCCGGGAGTTCCACTCGGCCACCCAGGCCGAGGGACGCTCCAACACCACCCAGGGCGGCTTCATCGACGACCCCGACGCGTTCGACAACGAGTTCTTCACCATCTCGCCCCGCGAGGCGGCCGCCATGGACCCGCAGCAGCGGCTGCTGCTGCAGTGCGCCTGGCGGGCCGTCGAGGACGCGGGCCTGCCCCCGCAACGGCTCGCCGGCACCGCGACCGGCGTGTACGTCGGCATCATGGGCAACGAGTGGGCCCAGCTCCACCTCACCGACTACGACCAGGTCACCGCCCAGGCCGGGTCCGGCAACGGCTACTGCATGACGGCCAACCGGATCTCCTACCACCTCGACCTCAAGGGCCCGAGCCTCGCAGTCGACACCGCCTGCTCGTCGTCCCTGGTCGCCGTGCATCTGGCGGGCAACGCCCTGCTGTCCGGGGAGTGCGACTACGCCATCGCGGCCGGCGTCAACGTGGCGCTGACCCCTGCCCTGTCGATCTTCTACACACAGGCCGGGCTCTCCGCGCCCGACGGCCGGTGCAAGCCGTTCAGCGCGCAGGCCGACGGCATCGGCCGCGGCGAGGGCGTCGGGGCGGTGGTGCTGCGCCGGCTGGAGGACGCTCTCGCGGACGGCCAGCAGGTGTACGCGGTCGTCCGGAGCACCGCCGTCAACCAGGACGGCCGCAGCAACGGCCTGACCGCGCCGAACCGCTGGGCCCAGCAGGACGTCATCGCGGCCGCCTACCGCCGCGCCGGCGTCGAGCCGGCCGACATCGCCTTCACCGAGGGACACGGCACCGGCACCGCGCTCGGCGACATGATGGAGGCGTCCGCGCTGGGCCACCACCACGCCGGCCGGACGGGCAAGCCGATGGCGCTGGGCTCGGTCAAGGGGAACCTCGGCCATACCGAGGGCGCGGCGGGTATCGCCGGGCTCATCAAGGTGGCCCTGTCGCTGCACCACCGTACCGTGCCGGCCAGCCGGTTCGCGGCCAAGGAGAACGAGCAGCTCAACCTGCGCCAGAAGGGGCTGCGGCTGCTCAAGGCCCCGCTGCGGCTGCCGCGCGGCACCACGGTGGCCGGCCTCAGCAGCTTCGGCATGGGCGGCACCAACGCCCATGCCGTCCTGGAGTCCGCGCCGCCGCAGGCCGCCCGTCCGCGCCGGGAGCCGGCCGTCGACGCCACCGGGATCGGCACGGCGGTCTTCACCCTGACCGCTCCGGACCCCGTCGCCCTGCGTCGCAACCTGGTCGCCCAGGCCGACGCCATGGCGGCCCGCCGGGCACCGGTCGGCGCCGTCGCCTGGACCTCCAACCGGGTCAAGTCCGGCCACCGCTACCGTTTCGCGGTCTCCGCGCAGAACACCGACGCGCTCGTCGAGCAGCTCCGCGCGGCCGCCGCCGACCCGGATCTGCTGGCCCGGCTCACCGGCGCGCCCGGCGCCAGGCCGCGCACCGCGTTCCTCTTCACCGGCCAGGGCTCCCAGTACCCGCGCATGACGGCCGGCCTCTACCAGGACTCGCCCCTCTACCGCCGCTTCCTCGACGAAGCCGACACCGCCCTGCTCCCGCACACCGGGGGCTCGGTGCGCGATCTGCTGCTGGCCGGCGACGAGTCGGTGCACCAGACCCGCTGGGCGCAGCCCGCCCTGTTCGCCGTCGGCTACGCGCTCGGCCGCACCTTCGGGGAACTCGGCGTGCGTCCCGACCTGTTGCTCGGCCACAGCGTCGGCGAGTACGCGGCGGCCTGCCTGGCCGGTGTGTTCCCGCTCCAGGACGCGGCCCGGCTGATCGCCGCCCGCGGCGCGCTCATGCAGCAACTGCCCGACGGCGGCGGCATGCTGGCCGTACTTGCGGGCCGCGAGGAGCTTGAGGAGCGCCTCGCGGACGAGCCGCAGATCGGCATCGCCGTCGTCAACGGCCCGCGCGCCACCGTGCTGTCCGGCGAGCTGATGGCGCTGCAGCGCATCGACAAGGAACTCGACCGGGACCGGATACGGACCCGGATGCTGCGGGTGTCGCACGCGTTCCACTCGTACCTCATGGAACCGATGCTGGAGGAGTTCGCCGAGATCGCACGCGAGGTCGGCGGCGGCACACCCGAACTGCCGCTGTACTCCACCCTGTACGGGAGGGTGCTGGACGGCGAGCCGATGGACGCCGACTACTGGGTGGCCCACATCCGCCGTCCGGTGCTCTTCGCGGACGCGTCCGCCGAACTGCTGGCGGCCGGGCCGAGCCACACCGTCGAGATCGGCCCGTCGCCCGTGCTCTCCTCGATGACCCGCAAGCTCCCGCCGCCCGCGTCGGGAGCCCGCCCCGCCCACGTCCTGCCGGTGCGCGGCGCGGACTCCACCGGCCGGGACCTGGCGGACGCGCTCGCAGCCCTGTACCGGGGCGGCGTGACGCCCGACTGGGACGCCGCCTACGAGGAGCGCGACCGGACGGCGTACCGGCTGCCGCCGTACGTGTTCAGCGACGCGCACCGCTACTGGACCCGTGGCGGACCCGTCCGGGCCCGCCGCGACGCGCCGACCGGGGAGCCGCTGCGTCCCGTCACCCTCCAGAGCGCACCGGCCGCGGAGCGCGAGCCGGAGGCCACAGGAGTGCTCACCCTGGAGCGCGCGGCCCCCGGCGACCCGGTGACCGAGGCCGCCCTGGCGGCCATCGGCCAGGTCGGAGGCTACGAACGCGAGGAACTCAGCCCGTATCTGCGCCTGTACGAGGACCTCGGCTTCGACTCCGTGATGGTCATGGAGCTGAAGAACCGCATCGAGGAGCGGCTGCCCGCAGTCGCCGCGCTGACCGTGCAGGACCTGCTGCCCAAGCTGGCTTCGGTCGGCGATCTCGTGGACTTCCTGCGGGAGCACTGCGCGACCGAGCCCGCCACCGTTGAGGAGAGGACGGCATGACCGACAACCAGGTGTATCTCGCCTCCGTCGGCACCGCGCTGCCCGGCGACCCGGTCGGCAACGCCGAGCTGGCCAGGGTGCTCGGAGCCAACGAGGAGTGGATCGAGGTGTTCATCGGCACCAGGACCCGGCACTTCGCCCGGGACCTGACGACCGGTGAGGTGCGCTGGTCGCTGGCCGACCTGTGTGCCCAGGCGGCCGAACGGGCCGTAGAGGAGTCCGGGGTCGACCTCGCCGACATCGAGTTCGTGGTGCTGGGCACCGCCACCCCGGACACCCTGATGCCGGCCACCGTGAACAACGTGGTCGACCGGCTGGGGATCGACCAGGTGCCCACGTTCCAGCTTCAGTCCGGTTGTGCGGGTGCGGTGCAGGCGCTGAGCCTGGGCCGCACGCTGATCGCCTCCGGGGAGTACCGCACCGGCCTGGTCATCGGCGGCGACGTGTGCAGCAAGCACCTCGACCTGAACCGCGATCTGTCCAAGGCCGCGCCCAGTGACCTCGTCAACTACGTCCTGTTCGGGGACGGGGCGGGCGCCGCCGTGCTCACCGACGAGCCGCGCGGCGAGCAGGTCGCGGTGAAACAGGTGCTGAACCGTTTCACCGGACTGGGGCGCAAGCCCGGCCAGGTCATCGAGTGGTTCGGCCTGGCCGACCGCTTCGACGACCGCCAGGCGCTCACCGAGGACTACAAGGCCATCGAGGAACAGGTCCCGGTGATGGCCGTGGAGATCCTCTGGGAACTGCTCGGCGAACTCGACTGGGACGCCGAGGAGTTGGACTACCTGTTGCCCCCGCAACTGTCCGGCCGCATGACCCGGAAGATCACCGAGCAGCTCGACGTGCCGACGGCCACGGAGATCTCCTGCGTCGCCGAGACCGGCAACAACGGCAACGCCCTGCCGTTCCTGCAGATCGAGCGGCTCCTGGAGAAGATGTCGGCCGGCCAGAAGGCCCTGGCGGTCGCCATCGAGTCCAGCAAGTGGATCAAGGCCGGCTTCGCCCTGGAGAGGATATGAGCACCCAACCCGCCTACAGCCTGACCGACTTCATCGGCACCGTCCGTGACGAACTGGGCCTGCCCCTGGCTGACGAGCAGGTCGGCGCGGACTTCGACGAACTCCCCGAGTGGGACTCCCTCCACCTGCTGAAGCTCGTCACCGCTGTGGAGCAGGCCACCGGTCACTCCGTCCCCGTCGGCCGGGTACTGGAGGCCCGCAGCCTCAAGGAGATCTACGAACTGGTGGTCGCCGCGTGAACGGCACCCCCGGCCCGCACGACGAACGGCGCCGCCGCCACACCCTCTACTTCCTGGAGTGGGCGGCGGACCAGCGGCCGGTGCACCTGGACACCGAGGTCGACATGACCCGGATCCAGGCGCACCGGGCCGCCGCCCGTGCGGAGGGCACCCGCCGCTCCGTGGTGAGCTACCTGCTGTATGCCACCGGCCGCACCCTCGCCCGCCACCCCCGGGCCAACGCGGTCCTGGCGCCCGGCTGGCCGTCGGCCCTGCGCCGGCCGAAAACCGTGCGGTTCGGCCAGGTCACCGCCAAGCTCGCCCTCGACCGCACCGTGGACGGCGAACGCACCGTGCTCTCCGCCCTGTTGCCGGGTCTCGAGAGCGCCTCGCTCGGCGAGATCCAGGACCGCGTCGACCGCTACCGCGGCGAGGACACCGGCACGCTCCCCGAGTTCAAGGGCGTCAGGCTGCTCGGCCGCCTCCCCGTGCCGCTCGGCCGCGCGGCCTTCGCCGCCGCACTGCGCAACCCCCGCAGGCGCCCCGAGGTCTTCGGCACCGTCTCGGTCAGCTCCCTGGGCCACCGCGACGTCGACGGCTTCCACTCCGCGGGCGGTACGGCGGTGACCCTGTGCGCCGGCCGGATCATCGACCGCCCGGTGGTGCGCGCCGGGCAGGTCGTGCCCGCGCCGGTCATGCGGCTCGGGCTCACCTTCGACCACCGAGTGATCGACGGGGCCACCGCCGCCGACGTGCTCAGCGATCTCCGACACACCATGGAGGACTTCGATGACGGCTCCAGGGAAACCGTCCCCGGGCCGGACCTTCGGGCAACCGATCGTGATCACCGGACCGCGCGGGGACTGGAACAGAGTCCGAGGTGACCTCGCCACGCACGCCACCGCCGTCCTCTACGCACAACTGGACGACTGGCGCCCGGAACAGGCCGGCGGACCCCGGCTGCGCACGCTCCTCGGCCGTGACTGGGCCCGCTACCTGGACCTGACCCACCCGGAGGTGCGCACCCGCTTCGCCGCATCCCGGGTACTGCTGAAGTTCGCGGCCGGCGCGGCCCTGCGGGTTCCGCCCCAGGCGGTCGAACTCGGCTACACCCCCTCGGGGCGGCCGTATCTGCACGGCTACGACGGCGTGCAGATCAGCCTCAGCCACACCGAGGACCTGCTCCTTGTGGGCCTCGCCACCGGAGCGGTGATCGGCGTGGACGCCGAGCGCGCCGACCGCACCCTGTACGGGGCAGGGCTCGGACGGCACCTGTGCACCCCGCGCGAGGTGGAACTGATCGAGGCCATGGCGCCGCAGGACCGGGACCCCGCGCTGGTCCGCCTGTGGACGCTGAAGGAGGCCTACAGCAAGGCCATCGGGCTCGGCATGCAGTTCCGCTTCACCGACTTCGGCTTCGAGACCGACGGCACCCCCACCGAGGTGCGGCGCCCCGACGGGACACCGGGCACCGGCAACGAATGGGCGTTCTGCACCTACTCGCTGCTCGGGCGGTACACGATCAGCGTGGCCGTGGGGGACTCGGGCTTCGGCGTCACGACCGACACCCAGGCCCACACGATGCTCGACGACGGCATCGTCGACGCGCTCGCCGAGGCGCTCGGCGCCGACGAGCCCGGCCACCGGCGCGACGACGACTGGTGGTGAGCAGGGCCGGACAGGCCCGGGCCCGCCGTACAACCGGCCCGCAAGGGGTGGCCGGGACAGTTAAGGCCCACCGGGACGGAAGAGACCGGAGATGCACATGGACCATCTCGCCGAACTCAAGGAATTCGCCCTCCTGCACGCCAGGGGACAGGGCATGGCACCGCGCCGGGTCGCCCGGATCCTGACCGGGATCACCAACGACACCTGCGGCGACCCACGGTCCTGGGCCGCGACCTGGACCCGCGAGGGCCGCACGGCAGCCTCGCACGGACGGCTCCTGGACGCATGTGCGCACTTCGCGCTCGCCCGGTTCCCGCACCACGGCGACCCCGACCGGCAGGCCGCCGGACGGCTCGTGGTGTCCACCTTCGACATCTGGCGCGAGCGCCGACGGGACATCGTACGGCTAGAACTCCCCTTCAGGGACGGCACGGTGGCCTGCTGGGCGACCGGCCTAGACGCCCCGCGGCCGCGCCCCCTGCTGGTCGTGATGGGCGGCATCGTCAGCGTCAAGGAGCAGTGGGCGCCGCTGCTGCCGCTGCTCGGGCGCCTGGGCTTCGCCGCCGTGGTGACGGAGTTCCCGGGGGTCGGCGAGAACACCGTCCGCCACACCCCCGAGTCCTGGCGGCTGCTGCCCCACCTGATGGACCGGCTGGAGGGCCGGGCGAAGGTCTCCGACACCTCCATGCTCACGCTCAGCTTCAGCGGCCAACTGGCGCTGCGCGCCGCCACCGAGGACGCGCGGATCCGCCGGGTGCTGACCGTCGGCGCCCCGGTCGGCGCCTTCTTCACCGACCCCCGGTGGTGGCCGCGGGTGCCCGGCATCACCGCTGACACCCTGTGCCGGCTGACCGGTGCGCCGGACCGGGCCGCGCTGTGGTCCGCGCTGCCCGAACACGCCCTGACCGCACAGCAGCTGCGCCGGGTCCGGGTTCCCGTCCGGTACGTCGCCAGTGGCCGCGACGAGATCATCCCGGCCGGCGAGCAGCACCTGCTGCGCGCCCTTCCCGACCTGCGCGTCAAGACCTTCGACGACGTGCACGGATCGCCCGCCCACCTGGCCGCGATGCGGCGCTGGCTGGTCTCGCAGCTGCTGCTGACCCGTATCACCGGCCGCCGTACCGCGGCCGTCCCTGCCACCGAAGAGGACAGCGCCCGAACCCACCCCCGCACACCCACCACCCTCGCACCCGGAGAGAGGCAGTCATGACCGACAAACCCTTCACCAGGACCAAGCTCGCAACGGTGCGCCCCTGGCACAGTCTCGCCTCACTCGGAGTGATCGAGAGCGATCTGACGCCCACCCGTTTCCGGTCCGCGCCGGCCCCGCACGACACCGAGGACCGACCGGGCCGTACCCGCCGCCCGGGCCGGCGCGAGGGGGAATGAGACCAGTGGTCCCGCAGAACGTTCCAGGCCCACGTACGGCCGGTGGCGGCATCCGGCTGCGCCACCGCACCGTGCACGGCTATCGCAGAGCCTTCCGGATGGCGGGCAGGGGCGACGCCGTGCTGCTCATCCACGGCATCGGGGACTCGTCCGACACCTGGCGGGACGTCATGCCCGGGCTGGCCAAGCACTACCGGGTGATCGCGCCGGACCTGCTGGGGCACGGACAGTCCGCCAAGCCGCGCGCCGACTACTCGCTCGCCGCGTACGCCAACGGCATGCGGGACCTGCTCAGCGTGCTCGGCGTCGAACGGGCCACCATCGTGGGGCACTCCCTCGGCGGCGCGGTCGCCATGCAGTTCGCGTACCAGTTCCCGGACCGGTGCGAGCGGCTGGTGCTGGTCGGTACGGGCGGGATCGGCCGGCAGGTGACGCCGCTGCTGCGCGCGGCCTCCCTGCCCGGCGCGCAGCTTCTGCTCCAGCTCCTCCAACTGCCCACCACACGCTGGCAGATCGGGGCAGCGGTGAAGGTGCTGGAGTGGCTGCGCACCGACCTCGCCGTGGACGCGCCCGACATCCTGCGGGTGGTGGACGCGCTGCCCGACGCCACCTCGATCAACGCGTTCGTGCGCACGCTGCGGGCGGTGGTCGACTGGCGGGGGCAGGTGGGCACGATGCTCGACCGCTGTTATCTGGCCCAGGGAATGCCGACGATGCTGGTGTGGGGCGGCCGGGACCAGGTGGTGCCTGCGCTGCACGCGGGCCTCGGCCATGTCTCGATGCCGGGCAGCCGGCTGGAGATCTTCGAGGACGCCGGCCACTTCCCGTTCCGCACCGACCCCGACCGCTTCCGCGCGGTCCTGCGGGACTTCATCGACACCACCCGCCCGGCGAGCTTCAGCCCCGAGGAATGGCGCGACCTGCTCCGCAACCGCCGCCCCACCCCCCGCCCGCGCATCGCGGCAGAGCCGGCACCGACGCCGGCGGCCGAGACCGACGCACCACGCACCCTGCGCCCGGCCTGACCACGCGCCGGACGCCACGGGAGAGCGTCCAGGAGCGACAACTCCGCCCTCGGAGAGCGACCGCCCGTCCGGGCTCGCCCTCCGAGGGCCTTCTCGTGGGTCCGTGCGCCGTCACACCACCCCGGCGGCTGCCCGTGGTGAGTTCATCAGCCATACGCCTGGACGCACTTCGAGGTGGGACCAGGCGGCCGGGCCGTCGTGGCGGGCGGCGCGGACATGGTCCGCGGTGCGGCGGGCGTAGCCGTGCCAGCGGATGTCGCCGAGTCCGGCCGCGGCGGCCGCGCAGGCCTCGAGCTCCGCCAGGGAGTCGGCCGGGCGGTCCTCGACGAGGGCCAGTATCGCCAGGCCCCGCCGGGCGTCCGCGCAGCCCCGGGTGTCCCCGGCGGCCCGGGCCCGGGCGAGTGCCTGCCGGTACAGCGCCCCCGCGCGCTCCGGCTCGCCCTGTCCGAGCAACACGTCCGCCTCGCCGGTGAGACAGCGTGCCGCCCCGATCCCGTCCCCGGCCAGCGCGAACAACCGTGCCGCGTGCCGATGGCAGTCGACGGCCCGGCCGTTGCGCCGGCGCTGCCAGGACAGGTCCGCCACCGAGCGGAGCAACGCCGCCTCCGCAAGGGGGTTCCCGGAGCGTCGGGCCGCGTCCAGCGCCAGTTCGTGACTGGCCTCCCAGTCGTCCCACAGCGCGCACGCCTCGTAATAGCCGCTCATGGCCGAGGCCAGCGCGCAGACCAGGTCCCACTGGCCGCTCGTGTGCAGCCGGTGCAGCACGCCGAGCAGTCCGGCGGACTCCGCCTGGAACCAGCGCAGCGGTGCGGCCGCGGCGGGATCCTGTACGTCGAGGGTGCCGGTGTCCGCCGCGAGCGTGGCCGCCAGCCGGTCCCGTCCCGGGGTGAGCCGCGCATCGGCGGCCCGCGCCCTTAGCAGACAGGCCCGGCCCAGCCGGGCGACCGCCCCGGCCACGGCCTCCGTGCTGTCCACCTCGGCCACCATGTCCAGTGCCAGCGACCGCAGCAGCGTGTGGTAGCCGTACCGCACCTCCGCCCGGCCGTCGGCCGGCTGCCGGGCCTCCAGCAGCTGGGCTCGGACCAGCTCCTCCAGCCGCTCCTCGGCGGCCTCCGGCGCCAGGTCGAGCAGGGACTCGGCGGTCCACAGCGGGAAGTCGGGGAGCGGGGCGAGGCCCAGCGTCCGGAACGCGTGCCGCTCCGCCTCCGGCACCTCCTGGTAGGCCGCGAGCAGTCCGCCCCGAACGTCCAGGTCGCCGAGCGACAGCGCGGCGAGGCGGGTCCGCTCGTCGCCGAGCCGGCGTGCGAGATCCGCCGCCGTCCAGTGCGGCCGGACCGCGAGCAGGCCGGCCGCCACCCTGAGGGCGAGCGGCAGCCGACCGCACAGCCGGGCGATCTCCGTCATCGCGGCCGGGTCCTGGGCCATCCGCGGGCCACCCGTGGCGAGCAGCAGGGACTCCGCCTCGCGCCGGCCGAGTACGTCGAGCACGAGGTGCCGGGCATGCTCCAGGGCGCCCAGCGGCCGGCGACCGGTGAGGACGACGGTGGCGTCGGTGACCGCCGAGAGCAGCGGCCGCACGTGTGCCTCCGACACCGCGTCGTCCAGCACGAGCAGCAGATCGCGGCCCCGGGTCGCGTGGTGCAGGAGGTCCGCCAGCTCGTCCGGCTCCGTGGGCAGCGGCTCCGGACCGGCGCCGGGGGGCAGCAGCCGGCGCAGCAGTGCGGACAGCGCGGCCCGCTCGCTCAGCGCGCGGCCCCCGGAGTCCCGCAGCGGCAGCAGCACGCGCGCGGCGAACCCCTCGGCGCGATGGGCGAGTTGGACCGCCAGGGCCGTCTTGCCGACGCCGGGCCGGCCCGAGACGGCCACGACGCACGGCGTCCCGTTCCGCGACTCCGTGAGCACCTGCGCGTACCGGGCGAGTTCCGCGTCGCGGCCGGTGAAGTCGGTGAGCGCGGGGGGCAGCCAGAGCAGCGGCGCGGCGGGCCCCGCGACGGCGGCCACGGCTTCCGTCCCGGTCCCGGTCGCCGTTCCGGCCGCGACCTCCTTCCCGGCTGCGGGCCCGCCGGGCGTGGGCCGCGGGCGAGGCGCCCGACGCGGTGCCGGCCGGTGGACGGGATTCCAGGCGAGCGAGGGGTCGGAGGCGAGGACCCGGCTCAGGACGCGCTTGAGCGAGGCGTCGGGTTCCACGCCCAGCTCGTCGACCAGCGTGCGCCGCACCCGGTGGAAGGCGCGCACCGCGTCCGACTGGCGCCCGGACCGGTACAGCGCCACCATCAGCAGCTCGTGCAGGGTCTCCCGCATCGGGAACTCATGGGCCAGCGCCATCAGTTCACCGATCAGCTCCTGGTGGCGTCCCAGCTTCAGATCGGCCGAGATCCGTTGCTCCAGCACCTCGGAGCGCAGCTCTTCGAGCCGTATCGCGGTCGTCTGCAGCGACGGTCCGTGCGGGATGCCCGAGAGGGCCGGACCGCTCCACAGCGCGAGTGACTCGGCCAGCAACCGGGAGGCGGTCGCGTAGTCCCGCTCCTCATGGGCGGCGCGCCCGCGCGAGCGCAGCGACTCGAAGACGGCGAGGTCGAGGTCGCCGGGACCCACCCGCATGACATAGCCGGGCGGCTGGGTCAGCAGCGGCTGCCCGTCGGACTCCGGACCGTCGCCGTCGGCCGCCAGCAGCGCCTTGCGCAACTGCGAGACGTACACCTGCAGGGTCGTGGCCGCGGTGCGCGGGGGTTCGACGCCCCAGAGCTCGTCGATGAGACTGTGCGTGGAGATGACGCTGTTGCTCTGCACCAGCAGTGTGGCCAGCACCACCCGCGGTTTGGCGGCGGTCGGTGTGCGTGGGGCCATCCGCACTGGCCCCAGTACCCGAAAGCGCATCGGTGCTCCTTTGCGATGCCGGCCGGTACGGGACCGTCGGCGCGTTCAGCAGATCTGGAGGACGGAGGTGGACATGGCCGCCACGACGCGGATGCCCTGGGTGAAGGTGAGGTCCAGTTCGGCAACCGGCCGCCCGGCGGCATCGCGGTGCACCGCGCCGGACGCGTCGGCGGCCCGCGGCCGTACGACGCAGCGCAGCGGGAGCCCCGGCTCGGCGAACCCGCGGAACGTCGCCCGCCAGTCGGTGAGGACTGCGTGCGCGGGCGCCAGGTGGTACAGCTCGCCCACGCCGAACAGGGCGGCCTGCCGCGACACTTCGAGGAACAGCGCAGCCGGCACCTCGGATCCGGAGTCGGGCAGCACCTCCCTTGCCGCCGGGATGTTGACGGGGAAGACCAGCGTCGAGTCGTCCCCCTCCAGCGGGAGGCCGATAAGGACGTTGCGGCTCATCCGCCGTCCGACGAGTTCGGGCCCGGGAACCTCGTGCCCCGCGGGCAGTCCGCTGTGGCCGTCGGCGGACCGTTCGCTCTCCTGACGGCTGTGCGCGCGGTGGTTGCGATAGACACCCGGCATCAGGAACACCAGCCGGGCCGCCGCCTTGCCGCACTGCTCACCCTCGATGTTGATCGCGGCCTTGCAGTCCATCGCGCGCGGTACTCCCTTGACCACGTCGGTGGGCGTCAGGTCGAGGTCCAGGGTGAGCTGCGCGGTGGGGGAGGTGCGCTCCCACGGAGTCAGCGCGGTGACGGTCAGGGTGCAGTCCGCCAGCAGGATCCGCCGGTTCTGAGGGACGCGGAAGTAGTGACCCGTCGCGAACACCGCCATCTGCCGCAGCGACTCCATCGGGTACAGCAGATCGTGGAACGGGGCGGTCGAGTCGGAGAACAGCGCGTGGCGCTCGGGGAGTTGGGCGGAGAATCCGAAGCGGTGCCGGCCTGGAGGCGTGGCGGCCAGGAGGAAGCCCTCGGGGGTGTCGGGCCGGTGGACGAGGTGGTGCGGACCGAGGAAGGAGGCCGCCGGTGAGGGAGCGAGCAGTGGCCCGCTGTCCGTGAGTGGTGGGGGGGGGGGGGGGGCGCCCGGGGCCGGGGTGGGGGTGTGGGGGCCGCCGGGGGGGGCGCCCCACGGGCCGGTGGAGGGAGAGGAGGGGAGATTCATGAAGGTCCTCTGCTGCGACGGAGTCCGGACGTTGTGGTGGAACGGGCGAGCAGCTGTGAGCTTTCCCTTGAACGGTGTCCGATGCCGCTGAAGAACCGGGGAAGCCCCGGGGAAGGACCTCTGCAGTCCGTTTTCCGGGGCCGGTCAGCCCGGTTCCCGGACCGGCTCCGATGCCACCAGGGGGTGGTCGGCGAGCAGCGGCCCCGCCCCGGCGGCCCCGGCAGGGGAGCCGACCGGGGCGAAGATCTCCTGGTCGGCCCGACGGTAGTCGGCCCACTCCGTGGGCAGCGCGTCCTCGTAGAAGATGGCCTCGACCGGGCACACGGGTTCGCATGCGCCGCAGTCCACGCATTCGTCCGGCTGGATGTACATCTTGCGCGGACCCTCGTAGATGCAGTCCACGGGGCACTCGTCCACGCAGGCCTTGTCCTTGATGTCGACGCAGGGCTGGGCGATCACGTACGTCATGAGGAACTCCCCACGGTCCAGGTGTCGTTGCCTTTGATCAGGGCGGCCAGGTCGCCCTTGCCGTTCTGTTCGAGCGCGGCCTCCAGCTGGGCGGCCATCTGCGTGTCGTAGACGGGCCGTTCGACGTCGCGGAAGACGCCGATCGGAGTGTGGTGCAGGGTCTGCGGGTCGGCCAGGCGGGACAGTGCGAAGGCGGTGGTGGGGGAGGCCGCGTGGGCGTCGTGGACCAGGACCCGGGCCTCGTTGTCCGGGGTGACGGTGACGACGCCGAGTTCACCGGTGCGCGGGTCGCGTACGACTCCGCGCGCACCGTCCGCGCCGAAGCGGATCGGCTGCCCGTGTTCGAGGCGGATGACCGCCTCCTGGGCCTGCTGCTTTTCTTTGAGGGCGTCGAAGGCGCCGTCGTTGAAGATGTTGCAGTTCTGGTAGATCTCGATCAGTGCGGTGCCCGGGTGGGCGGCAGCCTGGCGCAGTACCTCGGTCAG